>NZ_JBFAHW010000167.1:0-18008 GCF_040654355.1 Streptomyces sp. NPDC050704
CGACCGCGACGCCCGGCACGCGCCCCCACCCTCGAACCGGCTTCGCTCGGCTCGGGCGGGGGGACCCCCACCGCCGCACGTCGCCGCAATACAGGTGGCTCCGCCACATGACCTGCACCGCCGCACACCGAGGGCACGCACCGACCGCCGCTGCGCCCGCGCTCCGCGCGGACGACGGGGGTTCAGGCACAGGCTCTCCCCCTCGTCGGACGCCAAGAGGCCCGCCGCGCCATGGAGTTGGCGCGACGGGCCGCATGCCCTGAACGGACCGCCTGAACGGATCAGACAGTCGGCGGAACCCGCGAAGGCCGCCCCACCCCACGGGTCAGCGAGTACCCGGCGACACCCGCGAGCGCCGCCAGTACGCCGCCCACCGCGGTCCACACCCAGCGGTCGGACCACCAGCCGGAGGCCCAGCCGTCGTCGGGCTCGATGCTGGACAGTGCGGCGACCGACGTCCCGGACTCCTCGTCATCGTCCTCGGCCGTCACCGCGATCCCCGGGACCAGCGGCTCGGCCAGTGCGCCGTCCACCGCGGCCGCCCCGCCGATGTCCTTCGAGTCGACCTGGACCTCGGCACTCACCGGCAGCCCGAGGTCACCGGCCTCGATGCCGACGACGGTCAGCCGGACGTAGTACGTGCCCGGCAGCGGATCGTTGGCCCACGCCTCCGACCAGGCACGGACGGTGCGCAGCGTGCAGGACAGCTCCACGGAGACGGCTTCCTGGGTGGACTGGGCGGCGGTCCGAGTCTGCGCCCCGTACTGGCACGCCTGGCGGCGCCGCAACCCGTCGTACACGTCGACCTGCCAGGTCGCGGCGGCATGCGCCGCCGGCAGCTTGACCGTCGTCCGTACGGTGGGCCGCTGCCCCGCGTCCGCGGGGAACGACCAGTACAGGTAGTCGCCCATGGACGCGCTCGCGGTGGCCCGCTGACCCTGGTCGACCTCGGTCGCCGTACGGAAGGAGGTGCCCGCCGAGGTGGGTGCGGCGCTGTCCTCCGACGGGCTCGCCGAGGGGGTGGAGTCGGCGACCGCGGGGGACACCGCGACCGCGAGCGTCAGCAGAGCCGCACTCACCGCCGCACCTGCCATCCGGGGGACCATTCGGGGGACACTCCGCACTCGTGTGTTGCTCAACGCGCGGTTGATACGCATCAGTTGGTCCTCCAGACCGCGAACCGCCAACGCGAGATCCAGCCCCACAGCACACCCGCGAGGAAGCCGGTGAGTACCAGGGCGCCGAGCAGCCACCAGCCGCGTCCGAGGCCGAACGAGGCCACGTCGCTCGACGTGTCCGGGCCGTCGACGACGTCGACGGTCAGTTCGAGCGGCAGACCGGGCGTGGTCTTGACGCCGGAGGCCGCCGAGAAGGAGTTGGCGACCTGGAGGCAGACGATCTCGGCCGCGGCCTTCTCGGAATCATCGCCGTCGCGCTCCGGCTTGGGGTAGCGCAGACCGGCGGACATGACGTCGGTCCGGCCGGTGCCCGTCGCCTCACCGCGTACGATCTCGCGGCCCCTGTCGGTCACGGCCCGCAGCGACACCCCGTAGTCCGGGTTGACCTGCCGGTCGGCCGCGACGCTCACCGAGGCACGCAGCTCCTGGCCCGGCAGGACGTCCACGCGGTACCAGCGGTGCTGCGCGAACTCCTCGCGGTCGGTGTAGAGACCGGACTTCAGCGTGGGCGCCTTCGCGCATTCGGCGGCGCCTTCCACGGCGACCGGCGTCACCACCGGATCGGCGGCCCGGTCCACCAACTGGTTGACCTTGTCGGTGAGTTCCTCGGTGTGCTCGACCGAGGTGTACGTGCCGCCGGTCGCCTCCGCGATACAGCTCAGCTGCTGCCGCATCTTGGTGTTCGGCACCAGACCGAGCGTGTCGATGGTGAGGCCGATCCCCTTGGCGGCGATCTCCCGGGCCACCTCGCACGGGTCGAGCGGGGCGCAGGTGTCCTCGCCGTCACTGATGAGGACGATGCGCTTGGTGCCCTCGCCGCCGTCGAGGTCGTCGGCCGCCTTGAGGAGCGCGGGGCCGATCGGGGTCCAGCCGGTGGGCGCGAGCGTCGCCACCGCGGTCTTCGCCTCGGTGCGGTCCAGTGGCCCCACCGGGTACAGCTGGGCGGTGTCCTTGCAGCCCGTCTTGCGGTCGTCACCGGGGTAGTCGGCGCCGAGTGTCCGTATGCCGAGCTGGACTTCCTCGGGTGTCGCGTCGAGCACCTCGTTGAAGGCCTGCTTCGCGGCGGCCATCCGCGACTGGCCGTCGATGTCCCGGGCTCGCATCGAGCCGCTGACGTCGAGGAGCAGGTTGACCTTGGGTGCGTCCTCGCCGGTGGGTTCGCCGGCGACGGCTCCGGCCGGGAGGGCGAGCCCGGCCGTCATGGCGGCGAGCAGGGCGCAGGCGCCCGCCGCCAGCCGTTGTCTTGTGATCATCGCCGGATCCTATTGATCAAAGGCCCCGACCATCAAAACGAGCGGTCGGCGAGCGTATCCGGGAGTGGACCGAGGAGCGGATTGGGGAGGTGTGCCCAGATGTCGCCCGGCCGTTCCGGCGACAGCCGCATCAGGGTCAACGCCTTGGTGGGGAGCGGCTCTTCGAGGAGAGCGGTGAGGTCCGGTGTGCGCGGCAGGTCGCGTACGGCCGTGGACAGCGCCTCCCGGAGCGCGGGCCCCGATCCAGCCGTTGCCGCCAGCGTGCCCGCGACGAGCGAGCCGAAGAGCTTGCTGCGCAGCACGGACTCGTCGTCCGTGACGATACGGCCCGTCAGATCCGGGACCGGAATGCCGTGCCGGGCCAGCCGGGCCGGGCTGATCCGGATGTCGGCCAGGTCGCGGTATACGAGCCGCAGCGGAGCGCCGGTGTCGGAGAGGACCACCAGCAGGTTCTGTCCGTGCGCCTCCAGGGCCACGCCGAGGTCGAGCAGGCGCAGACCCACGGTGAGGGTGAGCCGGGTGAACCCGGCGAGCCAGGCGGGGGACCGGGGCAGATCGGTCGCGGAGAGGGCGGCGACCGGGACGACCAGCTCGCCCGCTCCGGCGTACGCGTCGGGGGGCTCCCTCAACACCGCTGCAAGATCCGGGGTATTGGCGGTGACCGCACCGAGCGTCCGGGTGATGTGCAGCAGTCCGTCCAGACGTCCGGCCATCGCCTCCATGAACGACGAGACGGTCGCCGCCGACTCGATCGAGTACACCGAGATGTCCCGTACGGAGGACGTCAGCCGTGCGCTGAGGGCGGTCTTGACGTGCGGCCCGTCCGGAACCGCGAGCGTGCGCAGGGACATCAGGGGATGGGCGGCGATGCCCTCCCCGACGGCCTTCTCGTCCTTCAGCACATGCCGGGCCTGCCACGGATGGACGGGCACCAGCACCCGCCCCGACTCCCGGTAGGGCCACTCGCCCGCCACCAGACAGGCATCCGCCGGCACGGCGACCAGCCCCAGCTCGACCACCGGCCGGTGCTCGGGCGCGTACGCCAGCTCCTCGGCCACCGAAAACCCGGGCCGGGAACGGCAGTTGGGGTGGAACGGATGCCCGTCGACGATCCGCTGCTCCCACCCCCAGGAGGTGCGAGGCTCGTCGGAACCGCGAGGATTCCCGGACGCCGCCGACTGGTTGGCGCGGGAGAGGGCCAACGAGGCGACGCTGTCGGCCAGTTCGGCGGCGAACGCCTTTCCGTGCGGCAGGCCGAGCGCCGTCATGAGCGCGGCCGGGTGGTCGTACGCCGTCCCGTCCAGCTCGACCTCGGTGACCGTGGCGGCCGTCGCGTACGGGTCCGAGCGCGGACCGTGCAGCCGGCGGCCGTCGGCCAGGTGGAGCGTCAGCCCGTCGCGCCCCGCCTCGCGGCGCGTGAGCCACGGCAACGGCTCATGGGCGAGCCCGCGCCACAGCCGGGAGAGGACGGCCGCGCGGGCGCCGGGCAGCTCGGCCGCGTACGGGACCAGCAGGTCGGGGCGTGCGGTGCGCAGCTCGGCGGCGAGAGCGGTCTCGGTCTCGGCCGGGGTGCGGGGACGGTGCACGGAGGGCTCCTCGGGTGGGGGGACGACGTCGCGGCCGGGTACGACGCCGGACATACTGAGCGTCAGTGCACCGTATGCAACGAATGGATCGCGTGGACTCCATGCCCCCCATGCCCGCTATGCACCCCCGGGACGGCGTCGGTGAAGCAGCCGACGCGTACGCGGCCGCGCCGCTCCTCAACTGTCTGCTGCGGGAGGTCGCCGAGCCCGCGGCGGAGTCCGAGGGGCCCGGCGGGCGGCGGGTGTACCGGCTGCCCGCCGGGGGACGGCTCCTGCGGGTACGCGGCGGACGCCGGCCCGCCGAGCCGGAGCTGTGCACCGCCGGGATCTGGCAGCGCCTCAGCCACGCCGAACTGGTCAAACTCACGGCAGAGGAACTGCGTCGCCACACCGGCCTGTCCAATTCCGAACTGCCCACGGAGATGACGGACAGCCGGGACGCGGTGGCGGCGATCCTGTCGGCCCGCGAGGGACTGACACCGCCCCCGGACCCGTACCGGCGCTCCGAGCAGTCCCTCATCACCGGACATCCGTACCATCCCGCTCCCAAGGCCCGCGGCGGCGGCCCGGTCGCCGGCTGGCTCCCGTACGCCCCCGAGGCATACGCCGACTTCCCCCTCGTCCTGCTGGGGCTGCGCGAGGACGCGGTCGCCGAGGAGGGCGACACGCGGGCGCTCGACGCGCTGGGCGAGGCCCCGCCCGGCTACCGCCTGCTGCCCGCCCACCCCTGGCAGCTCGACCTCGTCGGCACCCGCCCGGAGATCCGCGAGGCCTTCGCGGACGGCCGGCTCGTACGACTGGGCCGGTCCGCCTCCCCGGCCTGGCCCACGGCGGCCATCCGCACGCTGTACGTCCCGGACGCCGACCTCTTCGTGAAGTTCAGCCTCGACGTCCGCATCACGAACGACATCCGCCGCCTCTGGCGCCACGACCTTCTCGAACTCCGCCATACGGATGAGGCGGTGAGGTCCGCTTTCGCGGCGGAAGGCGGCTCCGCGGCCTGGCTGAGCGACCGCGGCTACCGCACGGCCGACTTCGCCTTCGAGGAGCTCGCCGTCCTCGTACGCGACGGCCTGCGCGAGCAGGTGGCACCGGGCGCGACTCCACTGCTGGCCGCCGCGCTGACGGAAGGCTTCGAGGGCAGTCCGCTCGACACGCTCACCGACCCGGCCGCCTGGTGGACAGCCTATCTGCGCCAAGTCGTCCCACCTGTACTGACGTTGTTCGCGCGGCACGGGGTCGTACTCGAAGCGCATCTGCAGAACACGGTGGTGGCCGTGGACACCGACGGCATGCCGGTGCAGGCCCTGTTCCGGGACGCGGAGGGCGTGAAGCTGCTGCCGGACGTGACGCGGGCGGCCGGGTGGGAGCGGCTGGTGTACTGCCTGGTCGTCAACAACCTCTTGGAGATCGCCGGCGCGTTGGGGGAGCGGTATCCGGGAACGGAGCTCTGGGCGCCTGTGCGGCGGGAGTTGATCCGATGCGGTCGGGGGCTGCGGCTGCCCGAGGTGGAGGAGCTGCTCAGCTCTCCCGGCCTCCCCGGCAAGACGAACCTGTTGCTGCGCTGGACGGGGGCGGACGGCGCGGACGCACGCTATCTGCCGCTCCCGAACCCCTTCCGCACGACGAACACTTGATGGCGCCTCAGCTCTGCCTGGACAGCCCTGTCTAGAGTTGCCCCGTGACTGGGGAGACGTACGGCGACGGGGTGCACCACAACCAGGTGGGCGGGCAGGCGCGTATCGGCAACGTGGTGCAGTCGGGGCACATCGAGCACTTCCACCTGCACGGCGCCGAGGTTCCGCCGCCACGTCAACTCCGCCCGGAGATCCGGAACTTCGTCGACCGCGACACCGAGCAGGCCCGGGTCTTCCGGGCCGCCGGCGAGTGGCAGGGCGAGGACCGCCCGCTCGTGGTCTCGCTCAGCGGTCTGAGCGGCGTCGGCAAGACCACCCTCGCCTTCCGTCTCGCACGGCGGCTCGTGGACGAATGGGGCGCGGACAGCGGCGTACTGTACGTCGACCTGGAACCGCTCAGGCGGGACGGCGGGGTCGAAGTGGCCGCGGCGCTCGGGGAGTTGCTCTCGGCCCTCGGAGTGCGTGAGGAGTGGCTGGGGCGGACGTACGAGGCGCGCTCGGCGCAGTACTGGGACCGGACGCGGGACAAGCGGTTCGTCGTCCTCGTCGACAACGTGCGCTTCGGCTCGGAGGCCGAGGCACTGCTGCCCGCCTCCGAGGGGAGCGTGGCCGTCGTCGTGAGCCACGGTCCGCTGTACGACCTCGGGGGCGACGACGCGGTCGAGATCCCCTTGTCCCCGCTGCCGGACGAGGACGCGGTGCGGCTCCTCACCGGGATCGTCGGTGACACCGGACTGGTCGACGAGCCCGCTGCGACCGGTGAACTCGTGCGGCTGTGCGGCGGGTTGCCCGCGGCGCTGCAAGTGGCCGGGCGGTGGGTGCGACGGCACCGGCGCCACCGGCCGGAACGGTTGCTGGCCGGTTTCGCCGAGGAGTTGCGGGAGCGGGGGATTCCCGTGGTCGAGGCGGTGTGGGACGCGGCGTACGAGGATCTTGCGGAACCGGCCCGCCGTCTCTACCGCCTGTTCCCGGCCGGGCCGGCCCCGGATCTGCCGTTGGCCGCGATCACCGCGCTTCTCGGCGAGGGGCCCGACGCCGCCGAGGACGCCCTCCAGGAACTGGAGAACGCCGGGCTGGTGGAGGGGGAGGAGGGAGAGGGTGAGAACGCGGGCGAGGGGCGGCTGCGGATGCATGACCTGGTGCGGGTTCACGCGGCGCGCCGGGCCGAAGGCGAGGGCTCGGGTGAGGGCTTCGGCTCTCACGGGGGTGGCGGTAGCGGCGGCTTCGGACCGGGTGACGGCGAAACCGCCGACGCGGGCCCCCACGGGACAGGAACAGGGACAGGAATAGGGGCGGGTGCAGGCGCAGGCGACGGTGATCCCGTGAATCCCGGCCCCGACCCGGGCCTCCGCGAAACCGCCGACGCGCGCCGCCGCATCACCCGCTGGTACCTGCGGCAGGCCCAGCGTGCCGACCGGCTTGCCGCCGGTCCACGGATGACCTTCGGAGCGGAGGCGCACCCCGTACTGGGCGCGCCGGACGTCGAGTTCGGCGGCAAGGCCCATGCCCTGCGCTGGCTGGCGGCGGAGCGGCACGCACTGTGCGCGTGCGTGCGGATCGCGTACGAGGACGGGGCCGACGCCGATGCCTGGGCGCTCTGCGAGCCGTTGTGGACGCACCACCTCGATCACCCGCACCACCCCGATGTCGTCGAGGCGTTCCGGACGGGCCTCGCGGCGGCACGGCGCGCGGAGCACCTCGCGGCCGCGGTCCGCATGCGCTGCCAGCTCGCCCGCCCTCTGTGGGAGCGGGGCGACTACGCGGAGGCGGCCCGCGAACTGGACGCCGCGGTGAGCGGCGCCCGCCTGCTGCCGGACTCGGAACGCAAACTCCGGGCCTCCGCCCTGGAGTTCCGCGGCAAACTGCGCGCCGTACAGGAGGAGTGGGAGGCCGCCGTACCCGATTTCGAGGCGTCCCTGCGCATCCACCAGGAGCTCCCCAACCCGTACGGAGTCCTCCTGCTCACCCACCTCCTCGGTCAGTGCGCCGCCGGGCTCGGGCAACTCGACTCCGCCCGCGAGCTGTTGACCCGCGCACACCAGGACGCTCGCGAGCAGCGCCGGGAACGCATGACGGCTCGTACCGGATTCGAGCTGGGCCGGGTCCTCCAGCGGCTCGAACGGGTCGACGAGGCCCGCGCGTTGTACGAGGCCGCCCTCGCCTCGGCCCGGGAACGCGAGTCGACCTTCGACGAGGCACGCGTACACGACGCGCTCGGCGACCTCGCCGAGCGGACCGGAGACACGACGGCCGCGCGTACGCACCGGGAGGCGGCCGCCGAGATCCGCCGACGGGAGGGCGCGGTCTGATCACTCGGCCAGGTGGACACGGTAAGTCCGTTGCCCTATAAGGCAGTTGAGCTCCCTGGTGCCGGAGGTGCCGGACGCCAGAGCATGCACAGCCGACAGGATCGCGGCCGGGTCGGGGTGGAACACCCGCCCCTGCTCCTCGCACGGTTCGATCCGCACCCGGAGCAGGGTCTCCGCGCTGTCCCGTCGCCGGACCAGGCACCGTTCGGGACCGAGAATCACCCCGGCGGTACGGCAGTTGGGGTACCGGGCGAGCGCTTCGGCGGTCCATCCTTCGGGCGTCCAGGCCACGGCGGCGCCCTCGTTCGTGTCCTCCCCCTCGCCCGTAGCGCGCCGGTACAACAGGCCCGCGCTCTGCGCGTGGTGCGTGCCCACCATGTCCTCCTCCGCCGCGAGATGGTGGGAGGGCACGTCGGTGCGCGCGGGCCGGCGCTCGACGCGTACCAGGCCGTCGTGCACGTCGGTCCGTACGGCGAAGGCGGCCGGACCGTCAACGGGCCTGCGGGGCAGGGGAAGCAGCCGAGGGTCGGGCGGCGGGGACACGGGCGTGAGGCCGAGGCGGTCGTACAGCTCCGCCCGCAGCCGCTCCAGCGCCCGCCCCTGCACGGAGACGTGGAAGGCCGCTCGCCCGGCTTCCAGGCAGACGCCGGGGCGATGAGCGGCGAGGAGTTCGCCCAGTTGGCCAGGGTCCCTCAATCGCGGGACGGCAGCGAGGAGTTGGGCCATCGGCGTACTCGGAAGCAGTTCGCCGCCCCCGCCGTACGCGGCCACCATCGGCCGGTCGAGGGCGGCGGCGTACAGCGCGGTGGACCCATGGTCGGTGACCACCGCGTCCGCGGCTACGAGCAGCGTCGCCCACTCCTCGTGCGGCCGGGCGAGGAACACCTCACGAGGCAGCCGCTCGGTGAGGTCGAACGTCCCGGGGGAGCTGTGCACGTTCGGGTGGGCGACAAGGGCCAACTGGTACTCGTCGAGCGGCAGTTGGGAAGCCAGCTGTTCGGGGAGCGTGGGGCGGCGGGCCAGCAGGGACTCAGGACCCCAGGTCGAGGCGAGCACGATCAGTCGGCGGTCGCCGGTGCCGAGAGCGGCGCGGTAGCGGTCGCGGAGCGGCTGGGACTCCAGGACGCGGTCCAGGGTCGGGTCGCCGACGACGGCGGCCCGGGCGGCCGCGGGCGGACACCGGTCGGCGAGGCGGGCGAGCTGACTCGGGTGGGCGAGCGCGTGGAGTGCGGCGAGCGGACGGTCGCCGCGCATCAGAAAAGCCGGGTCGAGCCCGGACGCCGAGTCGTCCGCGCCGTCCCCGCGCACCGTCTTGTTGAACCCCGCGCCGTGCGGCAACAGCACGATCGGGCCGTGCAGCCGGTCCAGCTCGCCCTTCGGACTCGCGGCGACGATCAGGTCGTACGACTCCGAGACCGCCACGTCCCAAGGGACCCCGCGGGCGCCCACCGCCTCCAGCGCGGCGAGTGCGTCGATCCCGAAGTCCGAGCCCGGGGCCAGTGTGAAACGCCGCCGGATCCGGTGATCACCCTCGAAGACGGGAAGCGTGTCGAGCACGCGATGCAGCGCGGCCGCCGACCGCACGGCGAACAACACGGTCCTGACCCGCGCGACACCCTCGACATCCTCCGGCTCGCCCCGCAACCCGGGCCCGGCCGCCTGCGTCCCTGCGTCCCTGCGTCCCTGCGTCCCTGCGTCCCTGCGTCCCTGCGTCCCTGCTGACGCAGTATTCATCCTAGTCTGTGCCGGTACGTCAGGTATGGTGTTTCCGCAGGTCAGGTGAGGTATCTCGGGGTCGGCGGGCGGCATGTCCGCGATCGTACCCAGGGTGGTGGCGGGCCGAAAATACCGATCAGGCGGGTGGCTCGCTGAATTACAGTGGCCCGTGTGCTGCGCGAAGTGACCGCCGATCGATACGTGACCCCGCTGAGGGCGGGCGGCTCCGTGCCCGGAGTCGTCGAGGCCGACGACCTGGGAACGTACGTCGTGAAGTTCACGGGCTCCGCGCAGGGGCGCAAGGCGCTGGTGGCCGAGGTGATCGTGGGAGAGCTGGCGCGCGCCCTGGGCCTGCGATTCCCCGAGCTGGTCCTCGTGCACTTCGACCCGGCGGTCGCCGCGCACGAACCCCACCAGGAGGTCCAGGACCTGCTCCGCGCCAGTGCCGGGCTCAACCTCGGCATGGACTATCTGCCGGGCGCCGCGGACTTCACACCGGAGACCGCGAAGACCTTCCCGGTCGACCCGCTGGAGGCGGGCAAGGTCATCTGGCTGGACGCGCTCACGGTCAACGTGGACCGTACGACGCACAGTTCGAACCTGATGGTCTGGCCCACGTTCGGCATCGCGCCCCCGCGCCTGTGGCTGATCGACCACGGCGCGGCACTCGTCTTCCACCACCGTTGGGACGCCTCGTCGCCGGAGAAGGCGTACGACTTCCGGCAGCACGCGCTCGGCGGCTACGCGCCGGACACGCGCGCGGCCGACGCCGAACTCGCCCCGAGGGTGACGGACGAACTCCTGCGCGAGGTCACGGCCGAGGTCCCGGACGCCTGGCTGACGGAACTCATGGAAGAGGAGTCCGGTTTCGCTTCCCCCGACGAGGTGCGCGCGGCCTACGTCGGCTATCTCAGTGCCCGGGTGAAGGCGTCCGCGGCCTGGCTCCCCACCGACTTCCCCACCCGCGAACAGCTCGCCGCCGAGGACGCCCACCGCGCGGCGAAGACCCGGGAAGGCCGCCCGAACTGGCTGAAGCGGGTCCCCGACCTGCACGGCAAGCCCGCGGCCGAGCGGGACTGGTCCGCGCACTTCGAAAGGAAGCCCTGACCCCGTGACCGCCCCGACGCCCCCGCCGTCCGAGCCTTCCCCGGCCCCCGCGCACCGCGTGCAGATCGAGTACTGCACCCAGTGCCGCTGGCTCCCCCGAGCCGCCTGGCTGGCGCAGGAACTCCTCACCACCTTCGAGCAGGAGCTGACCGAGCTCGCGCTCAAGCCCGGCACCGGTGGCGTCTTCGTCGTACGCGTCGACGACGAGGTGATCTGGGACCGCCGCGAACAGGGCTTCCCGGAGCCCACCGCCGTGAAGCGCCTCGTACGCGACCGAGTGGCCCCGGAAAAATCCCTGGGCCACTCGGAGAAGTAGCACGTGCGCGGCTGAGCCGGCTCAGCCGACCAGCTGCTCGTACGCCGGCAGGGTCAGGAAGTCCGCGTAGTCCTCGTCGAGGGCGACCTTCAGGAGCAGGTCGTGGGCCTGCTGCCAGTTGCCGGCCTTGAAGGCCTCCTCGCCGATCTCGGCGCGGATGTCGGCGAGTTCCCGGGCGGCGATCTCGCGGGCCAGTTCGGGCGTGGCCTTCACCGTGTTCCCGGCGTGCTCGAACTCGACGCCCGCGTTGATCCACTGCCAGATCTGGGAGCGGGAGATCTCGGCGGTGGCCGCGTCCTCCATGAGGTTGAAGATGGCGACCGCGCCCATGCCGCGCAGCCAGGCCTCGATGTAGCGGATGCCGACCTGTACGGCGTTCACGAGACCCGCGTACGTCGGGCTGGCGTCGAGCGAGTCGACGGCGATCAGGTCGGCGGCCTTGACGTCGACGTCCTCGCGGAGCCGGTCCTTCTGGTTCGGCTTGTCGCCGAGGACCGCGTCGAAGGACGCCATCGCGATCGGGACCAGGTCCGGGTGCGCGACCCAGGAACCGTCGAAGCCGTCGTTCGCCTCGCGGTCCTTGTCGGCCTTGACCTTCTCGAAGGCGACCTTGTTGACCTCCTCGTCGCGGCGGGACGGGATGAACGCCGCCATGCCGCCGATCGCGTGCGCGCCGCGCTTGTGGCAGGTGCGGACGAGGAGTTCGGTGTACGCGCGCATGAACGGGGCCGTCATCGTCACCGCGTTGCGGTCCGGGAGCACGAACTTCCGGCCGCCGTCACGGAAGTTCTTGACGATGGAGAAGAGGTAGTCCCAGCGGCCCGCGTTCAACCCCGAGGCGTGGTCGCGGAGTTCGTAGAGGATCTCCTCCATCTCGTACGCCGCCGTGATCGTCTCGATCAGGACGGTCGCGCGGACGGTGCCCTGCGGGATGCCGACGTAGTCCTGCGCGAAGACGAACACGTCGTTCCAGAGACGGGCCTCCAGGTACGACTCCGTCTTCGGGAGGTAGAAGTACGGGCCCTTGCCGAGGTCGAGCAGGCGCTGCGCGTTGTGGAAGAAGTACAGGCCGAAGTCGACGAGCGCGCCGGGTACGGGTGTGCCGTCGGCGTCGACGAGGTGGCGCTCGTTCAGGTGCCAGCCGCGCGGCCGCATGACGACGGTGGCGAGTTCGTCAGCGGCCTTCAGCGCGTACGACTTGCCGGAGTTGGGGTCGGTGAAGTCGATGTTCCGGGTGTACGCGTCGGTCAGGTTCCGCTGACCGAGGATCACGTTCTCCCAGGTGGGCGCCGAGGCGTCCTCGAAGTCCGCGAGCCAGATCCTGGCGCCCGAGTTGAGGGCGTTGACGGTCATCTTGCGGTCGGTGGGGCCGGTGATCTCGACGCGCCGGTCGTTCAGCGCCGCGGGCGACGGGGCGACCTGCCAGGAGTCGTCCGCGCGGATCGCGGCGGTCTCCGGGAGGAAGTCGAGCGTGGAGGTGCGGGCGATCTCGGCGCGGCGCTCGGTGCGGCGGGCGAGGAGTTCGTCGCGCCGGGGCGTGAACAGCCGGTGCAGCTCGGCCACGAAGGCGAGGGCCGCGTCGGTGAGGACCTCCTCCTGCCGGGGCAGGGGCTCGGCGTCGACGATGGCCAGCGGGGACGGCGCTGGTGCGGACATGAGCTGTCACTTCCTTCAGCGAGCTGACGTGAGTACACCGCGGCACTGGGTGCCAGGGGACCCAGATGCGGCTGATGGCGCCTGGAGGGCGGTCAGGCGCTTCTGAACAGTGGATACTAGTTTCCTCATGGTGGAAGTTCAATAATTTGTTGACGTCGAGATTCTCCGCTTCGAGGGAATTCGAAGAGGAGGTGGCGCTCGGTGCCACCCTGCTCACCCAAGGTTTACTCAAGGTGGACCAGGTCGCCCTCCGTGTCGATGTCGTACGGCTGCGCCACGTCACCGCACTCGACGAGCGTGATCGCGTCCGAGTGCTCCTTCAGGTAGGCGCGTGCCCCTCGGTCGCCGGTCGCAGTCGCGGTGATGCCCGCCCAGTGGTCGGCGCCGAACAGGACCGGATGCCCGCGCACCCCCTCGTACGAGGCCGAGACGAGCGAGGCCGGGGACCGGTACGCGGCGAGCACCCGCGCCACCGCCGCCGGCCCGATCCCCGGCTGGTCGACGAGCGAGACGAGGGCCGCCCGCGCGCCCGTGCCCGCGAGCGAGGCGAGCCCGGCCCGCAGGGACGAACCCATGCCGTCCTCCCACTCGGGGTTGTCGACGAGGACGCAGCCGGGGAGTTCGGCCCTGGAGCGCACGGTGTCCGACTGCGCGCCGAGGACCACGTGGACGCGGGTGCAGCCGCCTTCCCGCAGGGCGCGGGCCGCGTACTCCACCAGCGGCCGGCCCTTGTGCTCCAGGAGTGCCTTGGGGCGTCCGCCGAGGCGCCGGCCCCCGCCGGCGGCCAGCAGCAACCCGGCGACCTGCTCGTTGTTCTCCGTCATGTCCCCCTGCATACCCGACCCGGCGCGAGCGCGCCCGGCACCCTCCTGGACCGCACGCTATCCGGGGACTGAATTTCGGTCCTTGCAGTGGCGCCCACGCACCGGGTGGCGTTTACTGGCCCGCGTCCCCCGGTGCCTGACCAACGCCAAGGGATGTTCGACGTGTTTGCGCACAAGGGCGTGCGAGGGGGGAGAGCTGTGTTGCGGAGCTTGGGGCAGAGGCCAGTGACCGGCAGCGACGAGGATCCGAGAGTGGCGGAGTTGCGGACCGCGGTGTCCAGGCTGCGCCGCGAACTCGCCACGCATCCGGCCGAGTTCCCCGACCGCGGCATCGCGGAGGACGAGCTCGCGGCGCTCGCCGCGATGGCCGTCAGCGGTATCCCGGAGATCCCGCGGCTGCGCCGCTCGCTGCTCCTGATCGCCGGTTCCATCGGCTCGGTCAGCGCGCTGGCCGAGCGTCTCGCGGCCGTACGCAGCGCGGTGGAACTCTTCGGAGAGCCGCCGCGACGCTGAGTCCGGCCCGGCAACTAGCGTGAGGCGTACGTCAGTTGGGCGTCCTGCGTCAGCTGAATCCGCACGCTGAACCCGCTTACGCTCAGGCCGTCGGGCCCGAACTCGCCAACGCCTCCGACAGCTCCACCGCGACCTGCTGGAGCACGGGCACGATCCTCTCCGTGACCTTCTCCGTGACCCGGCCGGCCGGTCCGGAGATCGAAATCGCCGCAGCGGTGGGGGAGTTGGGCACGGAGACGGCGAGGCAGCGGACGCCGATCTCCTGCTCGTTGTCGTCCACCGCGTACCCCGCGCGCCGTACCTCTTCGAGGGCGGCGAGGAAGCCGTCCGGCGTGGTGATCGTCTTCTCCGTCGCGGCGGGCATACCCGTACGGGACAGGAGTGCGCGCACCTCGTCCGCCGGGACGTCGGCGAGCAGGGCCTTGCCGACCCCCGTGGAGTGCGGCAGCACCCGGCGGCCCACCTCGGTGAACATCCGCATCGAGTGCTTGGACGGCACCTGTGCCACGTACACGATCTCGTCGCCGTCGAGCAGTGCCATGTTCGCCGTCTCGCCGGTCTCCTCGACCAGGCGCGCCAGATAGGGGCGGGCCCAGGTGCCGAGCAGGCGGGAGGCGGACTCGCCGAGGCGGATCAGGCGAGGGCCGAGCGCGTACCGCCGATTGGGCTGCTGGCGTACATAACCGCAGGTCACGAGCGTGCGCATCAGGCGGTGGATGGTGGGCAACGGCAGTCCGCTGCTCGCGGACAGTTCGCTGAGGCCGACCTCGCCGCCCGCGTCCGCCATCCGCTCCAGCAGGTCGAAGGCGCGCTCCAGGGACTGGACACCACCGCTGGGAGCGGACGGTTTGGCGGGGGCGTCGCTGGCGCTGGACGTCGGCACGGGCGCGGGTCCTTTCAGACGGGCAGGCAAGGGGGCAGCCTACCCGGCAGTTGGTTGACTGCACGGTGGTGTGTAGTTACGTTCTGCGTGGCGAAATTCTAATTCCACTTTGTGGAAACGTACAGAGTGGGCGCCATGCGGCGGGACGGCGGAGGGGTGACTCTTGACGGCATGGGGTGAGGAGTGAAGACTCCTTCAACAGAACGTTGAATTCCGTTACGTGGAAGTAAACGGCGGAAGTGAAACGGCGGCAGAGAGGGGTCCGGGTGTCCGGCGACGGCTTGGTCGAAGACGGCGGATTGGTCGAACTGGTGCTGCGCTCGACGCGCGTCATCACTCCCGAAGGGACGCGCGCCGCCTCGGTCGCGGTCGCCGGGGGGAAGATCACGGCCGTGCTCCCGCACGACGCCGAGGTGCCCTCCGGGGCCAGGTTCGAGGACTTCGGCGACGACGTCCTGCTGCCCGGTCTTGTCGACACCCACGTGCACGTCAACGACCCGGGCCGCACGGAGTGGGAGGGCTTCTGGACCGCCACCCGGGCCGCGGCGGCCGGCGGCATCACGACGCTGGTCGACATGCCCCTCAACTCCCTTCCGCCGACCACGACGGTCGACCACCTTCGTACCAAGAAGGACGTCGCCCGGTCCAAGGCGCACATCGACGTCGGCTTCTGGGGCGGCGCCCTGCCCGACAACGTCAAGGACCTGCGGCCGCTGCACGACGCGGGCGTCTTCGGCTTCAAAGCGTTCCTGTCGCCCTCCGGGGTCGACGAGTTCCCCGAGCTGGACCAGGAGGGACTCGCCCGGTCCCTGGCCGAGATCGCCGGCTTCGGCGGACTGCTGATCGTGCACGCCGAGGACCCGCACCACCTCGCGGCGGCTCCGCAGATGAGCGGCCAAAAGGCCGTCAAATACGCCGAGTTCCTCGCCTCCCGGCCGCGCGGCGCCGAGGACACCGCCATCGCGAACCTCATCGCGCAGGCCAAGCGCCTCGACGCGCGCGTGCACGTACTGCACCTGTCGTCGAGCGACGCGCTGCCGCTGATCGCCGCCGCCAAGAGCGAGGGCGTACGGATCACGGTGGAGACCTGCCCGCACTACCTCACCCTCACCGCCGAGGAAGTCCCGGACGGGGCAAGCGAGTTCAAGTGCTGCCCGCCCATCCGCGAGGCGGCCAACCAGGACCTGCTGTGGCAGGCGCTGGCCGACGGCACGATCGACTGCGTGGTCACCGACCACTCCCCGTCCACGGCCGATCTCAAGACCGACGACTTCGCCACGGCCTGGGGCGGCATCTCCGGACTCCAGCTGAGCCTGTCCGCCATCTGGACCGAGGCGCGCAGGCGCGGACACGGCCTGGAGGACGTGGTCCGCTGGATGTCCACGCGCACGGCGCGGTTGGTCGGTCTCGACCATCGCAAGGGTGCCATCGAGGCAGGCCGGGACGCCGACTTCGCGGTCCTCGCGCCCGACGAGACCTTCACCGTCGACCCCGCCGCGCTCCAGCACCGCAACCGGGTCACGGCGTACGCGGGCCGGACCCTGCACGGTGTCGTCAGATCGACCTGGCTGCGCGGCGAACGCATCGTGTCCGACGGCGAGTTCACCGAGCCGAGCGGGCAACTCCTGACCCGGCACCCCTAGTTCAACCAGTTCGACCAGTCGAATCGGTTCAACCGGTTCACCGACACCTCCGCACCCGCAGCGGCCGACCCCGAGAGGCAGACCTGATCACCGTGACGGCGCAGCACCAATCCCCCTTGGCCCGTTTCACCGGCGACGCGAACCCCTACGGAGGCGGCGACCCGTACGCGGACCATCGCAGCGCCGACTTCCCGTTCGCCCAGTACGCCAACCTGGCCGACCGGCAGCTCGGCGCCGGTGTCATCGCCGCCAACGACGAGTTCTTCGCCCAGCGCGAGAACCTGCTGCTGCCCGGACCGGCCGAGTTCGACCCCGAGCACTTCGGGCACAAGGGCAAGATCATGGACGGCTGGGAGACGCGACGGCGCCGGGGTGCCTCCGCCGAGCACCCGTGGCCCACCGCCGACGACCACGACTGGGCGCTCGTACGCCTCGGTGCACCCGGTGTCGTACGCGGCATCGTCGTCGACACCGCCCACTTCCGCGGCAACTACCCGCAGGCGGTGTCGGTCGAGGGCGTCTCGGTGCCCGGCTCCCCGTCCCCCGAGGAGCTCCTCGGGGACGACGTGAAGTGGACAACTCTCGTACCCCGTACGGCGGTCGGCGGCCACGCGGCCAACGGCTTCGCTGTCGACGTGGAGCAGCGCTTCACTCACATCCGAGTCAACCAGCACCCCGACGGGGGCATCGCGCGCCTTCGCGTGTACGGCGAGGTCGTCCCGGATCCGAAGTGGCTGTCGGTGCTCGGCACCTTCGACGTCGTCGCCCTGGAGAACGGCGGCCGGGTCGAGGACGCGTCCAACCTCTTCTACTCACCCGCCACCAACACCATCCAGCCGGGCCGCTCCCGCAAGATGGACGACGGCTGGGAGACGCGGCGGCGGCGGGACCAGGGCAACGACTGGATCCGGTACCAGCTCGTCGCCCGGTCCGAGATCCGCGCGATCGAGATCGACACGGCGTATCTGAAGGGCAACGCGGCGGGTTGGGCGACGGTGTCGGTCTGCGACGGTGCGGACGGCGCGGACGGTGAGTGGACGGAGGTTCTCGCCCGCACCCGACTCCAGCCCGACACGAACCACCGCTTCGTCCTCGACGCCTCCGTCGTCGGGACGCACGCGCGCGTGGACATCTTCCCGGACGGGGGGATCTCGCGGCTGCGCCTGTTCGGTTCCCTGACGGAGGAGGGGGCGGCGGGGTTGGCGGCGCGGTATCAGGAGCTCGGGGGCTGACCCTCGGGGTTCCTCGCCCCCGCCGCCCCTACCCGTCCCATCCTTTTGGGGCTCCGCCCCAGGCCCCGTGGGGTTCGTTGTCGGGTGCGGGTGGGTGGGGGCTGGTCGCGCAGTTCCCCGCGCCCCTGGAGGGCGGGCTGCGCCCTGAGATCGGA
>NZ_JBFAHW010000168.1:0-17501 GCF_040654355.1 Streptomyces sp. NPDC050704
ACGGTTTTACACACGTGTCCGCTACCAATCTCACAACGCTAATACACCCACCGCCCCCCAACCCAACAACCCGCGGCCCCCCCCCCGCCCGCCGCGGCGCCCGTCCCTGGACAGAACGGTCAGCCCGCCACCGCGTCCCGCAGCGTCGCGAGCTCGCCGTACATGACCGCACCCGGGCACTCCGTCGACATCCAGTCGCGGTGGCCGCTGATCTCGGGGACGTCCTTCGTGGTGCCGTTGACCGGGTTGGTGTACGTGACCTGGGCCTTGGGGTCGACTCCGTGAAAGCGGGTCAGCACGCGGACCAGGCGGGTGAGGGCCTGGCGGGCGGCGTCGGTCGGACCCTGGTCCACCAGGGTGCCGAGGAGGGCGATGCCGAGGTTGCCCGAGTTGAAGCCGGCCGCGTGGAAGGCGGTCACGAGCTTGCCGTCCGCGTCATGGGCCGGGATGCCGTCGTCGCCCGAGTAACGGCCTTCGTAGATGGTGCCCGCCTCGTCGATGAGGAAGTGGTAGCCGATGTCGCCCCAGTCGTTGGTGATCGCGTGGAGCTGGTAGATCGCACGCATCGTGGCGGCCGGGTCCGGGTCGTCGTTGACGGTGGCCGTGTGGTGGACCGTGAGGGTCTGGAACGGGTAGTACGCGGTCGGCGTGTTCTCCGTACCGTCCGCCTTGAACCGCAGCGACTCGTCCGCACCCCAGGCCGCGCGCGACAGGTAGGCGACACCGCGCACCCGGGTCGTGTCCGTCGGAACGGCCACCTTGCGCGCCGGACCCTGCGTGGTGTCGATGGCCATGGACCGCAGGCCCGTGGCACCGTCGGGGGCCTTGAGTTCGTAACCGGAGGCCTTGTCGGCGGGGATGAGCAGCGCGCCGCCGTTGCTGTCCGAACAGCCGTCGCCGGTCAGGGACTTCCAGGCGCCCGTGCCCCCGTCGGCGTCGGTCAGCCGGATGCCGCCGCCGGTGGTCTCGCGGGTGCCGGCCCAGCGCAGCCCCACGTAGCCGATGGGGAAGGCGGCCTCGACGGGCGCCTCGCCCGTGGCCGCCTTGGCACGGGTCTTGGGGAAGTTCTCGGGGGTCGTACCCGCCGGATCGCCGTTCGTGGCCGGTTCGGCGTCGGCGGAGTCCGAGCCGGTGTTCGCCATCACGACGGGGGTGAGCGCCGCGCCTGCCGCGACGGCGCCCGCGGCGCCGATCAGCCCTCGCCGCGTGACGCGGGACCGGGCGCGGTGGGAGGAGGAGGTGGGGGGAACAGTCATGGGGGATCCTTTTATGTGTTCCAGGGTCGTTCCTGACGGCCGCAGGGCGTACGAGGCCCACACCCAGCCGTGCTTGAAGACTCAACGGAGCATAGAGGTTTGAGTCACCGGCTCTCTCTGCGCCCCCGGCAAAGTCACCGAATGCACTCCTCCCCCACATCTCCCGTCCGTCTCGTCCGTGAATTCCACCCGGCGTTCGCGTTCGGCGCCCGCACCCCGCCGACCGGGCTTTCTGCCGATTGTCAGTGGCATGCGTTACCAATTGAGGTGTCACGCAGCGTCACGATGGGGGAGGTAGTGATGACGACGCGAGGTTCGACGGGGGGTCGTTCGGCGGGAGCCGCCCGTACGCATGTCTCGGCGGCCGGGTTGCGGGCGCGGGGGTGGACCGACGGGATAGTGCGCCGGTTGTTGGGGGTGCCCGACCGGCTGGGTCCGGATCCGCGTTTTCGTTCGGCGCCGTGGACCCGGATGTACCGCGTCGAGCGGGTCGAAGCCGTCGAGCGGAGTGCGGAGTTCCGGTCGGCGGCGGCGTTCGCCGCACGGCGGTCGGGCGCGGTTCGGAAGGCGGCGGACCGCAGAGGGCGGGAGTCCCTGGACCGGCGGCGACGGGAGGCCGTGCACCGGCGCCGGGAGGTGTTGGGCCGGATCCTGGCCCAGCCCATCGACGTACCGCGGATGGAAACCGGGAAGTTGGCTCGACGGGCCGTCGAGCACCGGGAATCCGTCGAGCACCGGGTTCGTCCGGCGGCGGAGGACACCGATCGCGCCTCACTCGACCACTGGATGGTCGACTTCCTGCGACACCGGCTGAGCCACTACGACGAACTCCTGGAGGGACTCCCCCGGCGCGGCGGGCAGTTGGGGCGCAGCAGGGCCGTGGCGCTGTTGCGGCGACGGATCTACGCGGCCATCGCGGAGGCGTACCCGGGGCTCGCGGAGGAGTGCGAGCGGCAGGCGCGTGACCAACGGCTCGGTCCGCCGCCCGCCGGTGAACGGGCCCGCCATGCCCGGCAGTCGGGCCAGGACCACCCGCTCAGCGATTGACACGTATGCGCAACGCCGGGGAAAACACCGCTTCCTACGGTCGGCGGGCGAGCGCTGATCATCGAGCTGCCAGGAGCCGTGCCATCGTGAAAATCGCCCACCGTACCGCCGCCCTGCTCTGTTCGTTCGCCGTCGCCGCGGGAGTCGCGCTGCCCGGCGCGAGTGCCCACGCCGAGGGGAAGAAGGATCTGCCCGAGGTGGCGGTGATCGGTACGGGCGGGACCATCGCCGGGGTCAGCACGAACCGGGTCTCGTTCCAGGACTACCGGGCGGGGCAGCTCGCGATCTCCAAAATGGTCGACGAGCTGCGGCCGGAGGTCGACGGGGTAGCCGATGTGACGACCGAGCAGTTCGGGAACAAGGGGTCGAGCGGCTACACCATCGCGGACTACCGCAGGCTCACCGCCTCCGTCGACGCCGCACTGAAGAAGAGCGACGCCGTCGTGGTCACCACCGGTACGGACACGATGGAGGAGTTCGCGTACTGGCTCGACCTGACCGTGCGCAGCGACAAGCCGGTCGTCCTCACCGGGTCGATGCGGCCGTGGACCGTCATCGGCACGGACGCGCCCGCCAACCTCTACAACGCCATCAAGCTCGCCGCGAGCCGCAAGACGAAGTGCTACGGCACGGTCCTCATGCTCAACGACCAGATCCAGGCGGCCCGGGAGGTCCGCAAGACCAACGCCCTGCGCATGGACACCTTCGAGAGCGGCCCCTCCGGGGAACTCGGCGTCATCGACCAGGACAACATCCGGCTCAACCGAGCGCCGGCCCGCGTCCAGAAGTGCGGCAAGGCGGGCTGGCGTACGCCCTTCGACCTGGACCGGATAACGGGGAAGGGGACGGAGACCGAGCCGCTGCCGAAGGTGGAGATCGCCTACTCGTACCAGGACGCGGGCGGTGAGGCCCTCAAGGCGTTCGCGGACGCGGGGGCCGAGGGCATCGTCACGGCGGGTACGGGCGCCGGCGGTATATCGCCCGCGATGTCGACGGCGCGGACCGAGGCGGTGAAGAAGGGAGTGACCTTCGCGTCGACCACCCGGACCGGATCGGGAGCGGTGTACGGCTCGTCCGGTACCACCGGTGTCATAGGCGCGGAGGATCTGAGCCCGCAGAAGGCCCGGTTGCTGCTGCTCCTCTCGCTCGCGGCGACGGACGACGAGAAGCAGATACGGGAGTGGTTCGCGACGCTGGGGACGGCGCAGTTCAGCGCGAGGTGACGACGGGCGAAAGCCAATACGGGCCGAGGCTGATGCGTGCAGGTCCGATGGGGGCGGGTCCGATGGGTGCAGGTCGGACGGGTGCGGGTCCGGTCAAGTGACAAGTGACAAGTGGGCCACCGGACCCGCACCTCCCGCGGAGATATTCGGATGCGGCTCCACCGCCGGGACCCGCATCATCGGCAGTCATCGGCAGGGGCGCCTCGGTCCCCGCCCGCCGGTCCACGGGAGGCCATCCATGCTGAAGCGCGTCACCGTCCCCACTCTCTCCGCACCGCCCACCTACTCCCACGCCTCCGTCGTCGAGGCGGGCACGCGCCTCGCCTTCCTCGCCGGGTCCGTCCCTCTCGACGCCGAAGGAAAGCTCGTCGGCGCGGGCGACCCGGTACGCCAGGCCGAGCAGGTGATCGCCAACCTGGGCGAGCAACTACAGGCGGTCGGGAGCGACTTGGCGCAGGTGGCGTACACCGACGTGTACGTGGTGAGCAGTGACCCCGCCGTGCTCTCCCAGGTCTGGGACGTCGTGGAGGCCTCCGGACTCAGCACCGGCCCTCACTCGTCCACCCTCCTCGGTGTCGCCTGCCTCGGCTACACCGGCCAGCTGGTGGAGATCACGGCGACGGCTGTGGTCCCGGAGCCCGGCTCGGGCCAGGACTAGGGCCCTAGAGTCGTCCCATGCTGATCGAACACCGTGGGCAGCGGCCCGTCGTCCCGGCCTCCGCATACGTCGCTCCGACGGCCGTCCTCTGCGGTGCGGTCACCCTCGGCGAGCGCGCCCGGGTGCTGCACGGCGCCGTACTCACGGCGGAGGACGGTGAGGTGCGGACCGGCGCGGACGTCGTCGTCATGGAGAACGCCCTCGTACGGGGACGGCGAGAGCACCCCGCGATCATCGGAGACGCCGTGCTCATCGGTCCGCACGCGCACATCAACGGCGCCCGGATCGAGGACGAGGTCTTCGTGGCCACCGGGGCCTCCGTCTTCCCCGGAGCCGTCGCGGGCGCCGGTTCGGAGCTGCGGATCAACAGCGTGCTGCACGCCAACTCGATCCTGCCGCCCGGCACGGTCGTCCCCATCGGATGGATCGCCGCCGGCACCCCGGAAGCGCGGCTCTTCGCGCCCGGGCAGCACGACGAACTATGGGCAGTTCAGAGGGAGTTGGACTTCCCGGGCACGGTGTACGGCGTCCCGCGCGGTACGTCCATGCGGGACATCATGGCCCGGCAGGCGGACCACTTCGGCGCCCACCTCGACGACCGTCTCATCGACGACGGCCCCTTGCCCGAATGAAGCCCTGATGTCCTGATGCCTGATGTCCTGATCCCCGCCCCCGTTCAGCCACGGGCGTTCCGGGCCAGCTCCAGTGCGTACGACGGCCACCACTGGCCGGCGGCCGGTCCGCCCCGGCAGGTGCCGTCGGACTCGCCGGGCCGCTTGATCCACAGATAGGCGTCGAGGAGGGGCACGCCGGTCTCGACCGTGGGCGGGGTACCGAGGGCCCGGCCCGGCGGATTGCACCAGGAATCCGTGCCCGTAAGACCCGTACCTGTGCCCGTGCCCATGTAGGGGCCGTTGCCGTTGCGGCTGCTGTCGATCACGAAGTGCTTGCCGCCGAGGGCTGTGGACAGTTGGCCCCCGTACGCCGAACTGACCATGTCCGTCTGGAAGTTGGAGACATTGAGGGCGAAACCGTCGGCACGGGCGACGCCCGCCTGCTTCAGCGGCTCGACGAGCCGCGAAGTGTCCGGGATCCAGGCGGAGTTGCCCGCGTCGAGGTAGACCCGGGTACCCGGCTGCCGCTTGAACCGGTCCACGGCGTACGCCAGCAGCGCGTACCGCTCCTTGGCCACCACCCGGGCACAGCCCGCCACCACCTGCGCCACAGCATCCGGTTCGACGATCACGTACGCACCCCGGTCGCCGAGCCCCGCTGCGAACTCGTCGACCCACTGCCGGTAGCCCGCCGCGCTCAGGGCTCCGCCACCCGAGTAGGACCCGCAGTCGCGGTGCGGGATGTAGTACGCGACGAGTACGGCGGTACGGCCCTCACGCGCGGCGGCCGTGGTGCGGGCCCGCACCATCGTGCGAGGTCCGGGGTCGTTCAGCCACTCGGCCTGGGGGCGGGCGGCGATCCGGTCCATGAGCAGGGCGTCGGCGGTGCGCCCCGTACGACGCCACTCGGCGGCCTGCCCGGCGGCACGGGACTCGGGGTCGATCCAAAAGGGCCCGAGGTCGGCGTGCGCCCCGCCGTGCCGCTCTCCGCGTCCAGCCAAGCCGACGCCCTCGGCACTCGCACCCGTACCCGTACCCGTACCCGTACCCCGACCCGCACCCGCACCCGCACCCGCACCCGCACCCGCAAACCTCACACCCCCGGCACCCACTCCCACGGACGCGCCCGCTCCCGAAGCCTCGGCCCACCCCACGACCGCCAAGGCGGCAAGCGCGGCAGCCACCACCCGAAGACGGACACCAACCCGGGCGCCAACCCGGGCACCAACAGATACGGGCACGACCGACTCCGTTCCCACCGCCGGGGGCAACGGCGGCGACTGGTCCGCTAGTCCGCGAGGCGCCACCGCACACTCCGGCCCCTCTCCCCCGGAGTCTGCGGTCACCCACACCCCACCGCCCCGCCCGCCGCCGCCAGGACACGCAGAACCACTCCGACGGAGGGCCGCCGATTCAGCGACCCGATCCTCCGAGGTGCTCACGTACCCCATCGCTCGGCCGCGGCCCTTCGGGGGCACGGGGAACCTCGCGCCCGGCCCACGGCGACCGCAGGCTACGAGCCGAACCCCGCACGCGCCCCCGATCGCCGGGCACCCACGCGCCCGGCCTCCGCCACTCAGCGAACCTGTGGCTCCCCGCTCGGCCCCAGCGCAGCCGGCGCACCCGGTGGCCCCCAAGTCCGCCGCTTCGGCAGCGGCTTCGCATAACTGCCCACCCGGCTCGTCGTGAGCCCGAGGGACACCAGGGACTCGGCCAGCTTGACCGCCGCCGCGACCCCGTCGACGACCGGCAGCCCCAGCTTGTCCTCCACCACGCTCACCACCCGCCGCAGCCCGGTCATCCCGGCGCAGCCGAGCACGAGCACCTCCGCCCCGGCGTCCCGCGCCCGCTCGGCGGCGGCCACGAAGGCCACCTCCGTGCGATCCGCGTCGCCGACTTCGCCGAGTTCGCCGAGTTCGAGGACACCGAGCCCTGTACCCACCACGGCGGCGCAGTTCTGGGCCACTCCCGCCGCGTACAGGCTGTCCTCGATCTGCCCGCGCGAGCGTTCCAGCGTGGTGATGACGCCGTACCGCCGGCCGAGCAGACACGCGAGGTGAGCGGCGGCCTCGGTGATGTCGACGACGGGTACGTCCACGAGTTCCCGTACGCCCTCGCGCCCGTGTTCCCCGAACCCGGCCATGACGACGGCGTCGTACGGGCCGTCGTACGTCCGCAGGGTGTCGAGGACGGCTGCCGCCGAGAGGTAGCTGTCGAGCCAGCCCTCCGCGGACTCGGGCCCCCACGCGGGGGTGAGCCCGGTCACGGTGGTGCCCGGGCCTGCGGCGGCCCGGGCACCTCGCACGATGTCCTCGGTCATCTCCTGCGTCGTGTTGCAGTTGGTGACGACGATCCGCACGCTCAGCCCTCCGTCGGCTGCCCGGCCAGAGCCGGTCCGGGCTCGGCCGGTGCCCGCTCGGAGCGGCACAGCAGCGCGTACAGTCCGGCGGCCAGTGCCGTTCCGATGAACCACGAGTACGGGGCCACGTCGCTGAAGGCCTTCACCAGCGCGAGCACCGCCGCGACCGCGGCCGCGGGCAGGAACGCCCACAGGGCCTTGGGGTTGACGCCCTTCTTGTAGTAGTAGCGCGATCCGGGCCGGGCGTTGAAGAGCTCGTCCACGTCGATGCGACCGCGCTTGACCCAGAAGTAGTCGAGCATGATCACGCCGAACAGCGGGCCGAGGAAGGCGCCGAGGCCGCCGAGGAAGTAGTTGACGACGGTGGGGTTGGAGAAGAGGTTCCAGGGGGTCACGAGCAGCGCGGCGACCGTGCTGATCATGCCGCCGACCTTGAAGGTGATCTTCTGCGGCCAGACGTTGGCCAGGTCGTACGCGGGCGAGACGAAGTTGGCGACGATGTTGACGCCCATGGTGGCGATGGCGAAGGTCAGCGCGCCCAGGATCAGGACCCATTTGTTGCCGATCTCGGCGACGAGGTGCGCGGGGTCGGTGATGGCCTCGCCGAACACCTCGATGGAACCGGCCGTGACGATGACCGACACGATCACGAAGGCGGTCGAGTTGATGGGCAGGCCCCAGAAGTTGCCGCGCTTGACGGTCTTGTAGCTGGGCGCGAACCGCGAGAAGTCGCAGAAGTTGAGCATCAGGGTGCCGTACGTGGCGAGGATCAGCCCGATGGCACCGAACCACTGCCGCCACTGCTCGCCCACGGAGACCGGGTTGGGCGTGGAGGTGAGCGAGATGGTCCAGCCGGCCTTGGCGAGGATCCAGATGGCGAGGGCGATCATCACGAGCCAGATGGCCGGGCCGCAGAAGTCCTGGAACTTCCGTACGGATTCCATGCCCTGACTGATGATCAGCGCCTGGACCAGCCACAGCGAGAGGAACGACACCCAGCCGAGCGCGTCGAGGCCGACGAAGGAGTGGTGCGTCCAGGACTCCAGGCCCGGCCAGGCCGCGAGCAGCATGATGTTGACGGCGACGGAGGCCAGGTAGGTCTGGATGCCGTACCACATGATGGCGATGACGGCCCTGATGAGGGCCGGGATGTTGGCGCCCCAGACGCCGAAGCTGATGCGGCTGACGACGGGGAAGGGCACGCCGTGGCGCTGCCCGATCTTGCCCATCCAGTTCATGCCGACGTAGATGAGCACGAAGCCGACGAGCAGCGACGTGAAGATCTGCCAGACGTTCATGCCGAGGACCAGCAGGCCCGCCGCGAACGTGTAGTTGCCCAGGTTGTGGACGTCGGACATCCACATGGCGAAGAGGTCGAAGACCTTCCAGTTGCGCTTGCCCGCGGGCGCGAGGTCTTCGTTGGTGAGCCGGGGGTCGGGGACGAACACTGGCGTGCCGGTGGCTTCGGCCGGGTCGGCGAGGGACACGGGGCCTCCATGAGCGAGGGGACGGCGGGAGGACTGCGGGAAGCGGTTGGGCGAACTTTGGTATACCAAACTTCGGTCATGGTCCCGCTGCCGACGACATCTGGCCATGTCCGTGCGGTTACGACTCGGTAAAACAGTGCCGGGTTCGGCGAGGATGGACCCATGACAACGGTGGAACCGCTGGGGGCGGTACGCGAGCGGGTCCTCGCCTCGCTGCGGCAGGAGATCATCTCGGGGCGGCTGCGGCCCGGCGACCGGCTGGTCGAGCGCGAGCTGGCCGACCGCTTCGGGGTCTCCCGCGTCCCGGTCCGCGAGGCGATCCGCGCGCTCGTCGTCGAGGGCTTCGTGCACTTCGAGACCCCGCGCCGCACGGTCGTCCGCCGGCTGACCCCGACGGACGTCGCGGAACTCTTCGAGCTGCGCGAGGCGTTGGAGGTGTACGCGGCAGGCCTGGCCGCGGCACGGGCGACACCCCAGGACCTGGCGGAGGTCGAGGAACTGCTCGACCGCGCGGCCGTCGCGACCCGGGCCATGGACGCGGAGACGATCACCGACGTCAACAGCCGCCTCCACGACCGCATCGTCGCGATGGCGAAAAACAGCCTGCTGATCGCCGCTCTGGAGCCGGTCGCCGGACGCCTGCGCTGGATGACGCGACGGAACGAGGAGTGGCCCCAACTCCTAGTGGAACACCGCGAGTTGTACGAGGCGATCGCCTCCGGCGACCCGGCACGCGCCCGCGCCCACGCCCTCACCCACGTGCAGACCAACTACCGGTCGACGGTACGACACTTGTTCGCCGAAGCCGAAGCCGAAGCTGACGCCGATGGCGGGCGTGCCGCTGGGCCCGTCTAACGGGTCGAGCGTGCCGCCGGGGCCCGTCTAACGGGCCGCGTACCTGTCGGTGGCCAGGACCAGCGCGTCCGCCATGCCCGGCGCACCCGCGTTGTGCCCGACCTCGTCGATGAGCACCAACTCGCTGCCCGGCCAAGCCTGCTGGAGGCGCCAGACGGTGCCGAGGAGGTTGCCGGGGTCGAGGCTGCCCTGGACGAGGGTGCCGGGGATGCCCTTCAGCAGCGGAGCGTCGCGCAGGACCACGCCGTCCTTGTTCCCCTCGCCGAGGAAGTGGTCGTTGCCCCAGTAGTGGGTGACCGTACGGGCGAAGCCCATGCGGAACACCGGGTCCTCGTAGCGCGGAACGGAACGCGGCGGGGCGGGCGCCATGGCCGTCTCCCAGTCGGTCCAGGCCCGCGCCGCCCGCCTCCGCACCTCCGGGTCGGGCGACTCGATCAGCCGGTTGTACGCGGCCGCCGGGTTGCCGTCGCGCTCGTCCTCGGGCAACTCCGCGAGAAACCGCTCAAAGGCCTCGGGGAAGAACTGCCCGAGCCCTCTGGTCATCAGGGCCACCTCCCGGTCGGCGCCGGTGGCGACCGCGGTGAGCACCAGTTCGGAGACGACGCCGGGGTGCGTCTGCGCGTACCGCAGCCCGAGCACCGATCCCCACGAGACGCCCCACACGAGCCACCGCTCGATCCCCAGGTGCCGCCGCAGCAGCTCCAGGTCGGCCATGATGTGCGCCGTCGTGTTGACGCTCATGTCGGTGGCGTACGCGCTCGCGTGCGGGGTGGACCGCCCGCAGCCGCGCTGGTCCAGCAGGACGATCCGGTACGCGGCCGGGTCGAAGTAGCGCCGGAAGCCGGGACTGCTCCCCGAACCGGGCCCGCCGTGCAGCACCACCGCGGGCTTGCCCAGCGGATTGCCGCAGACCTCCCAGTACACGTGGTTGCCGTCCCCCACGTCGAGCATGCCTTGGTCGTACGGTTCGATCTCCGGATACAGGCCCATTCGCGCGACCCTAACCGGCGTACGGGGCCGTCGGCAGCCCGATTTCCCGCGTACGACCCGGTGGGCGCCCTGTCTTCTCCAACCTCCCGAACCTCTCGAACCTCCCGCCGCCTCCTACGACTTGGTGGGCAACCCGGCCGCCACCGCCGCCTCACTAAGCACGTCCCGCAGCATCGCGGGGGTCAGCCGCCCGGTGAAGGTGTTGCGCTGGCTGACGTGGAAGCATCCGAAGAGGTCGAGCGGCTGCCCCTCCGCGCTCTCCAGGGCGACCCGCGTCCCGTGCGCGAAGCCCGGCCGGGGCCGGGGGACCGTCCACCCCGCCTCGGTGAACGCGGGCAGCGCGGCCTGCCAGCCGAAGGCGCCGAGCACCACGACCGAGCGCAGGGTGGGCCTGAGCAGCGTCAGCTCGCTCACCAGCCAGGGCCGGCAGGTGTTCCGCTCCTCGGGCGTCGGCTTGTTGGCGGGCGGCGCGCAGTGCACGGGCGAGGTGACGCGTACGCCGTGGAGGGTCAGCCCGTCGTCGGCGCTCACGGACGTGGGCTGCGAGGCCAGGCCGACGTCGTGCAGCGCCGCGAACAGCACGTCGCCGGACCGGTCCCCCGTGAACATCCGCCCGGTCCGGTTCCCGCCGTGCGCCGCGGGCGCGAGCCCGACCACCAGCAGCGAAGCGTCCGGCGGCCCGAATCCGGGCACCGGGCGGCCCCAGTACGTCCAGTCCTCGAAGGCGGCCCGCTTCGTCCGGGCCACCTCCTCCCGCCATCCGACGAGCCGTGGGCAGGCCCGGCATCCGGAGATCCGCTCGTCCAACCCGGCCAGACCGCGCTCCCGCTCCATGCCCCCACGGTATGCCTGGGTGAGGACCGGCCCGAGGAGTAAGCCCGAGGACTAAGGTCGGAGCATGGCTTCAGGGACTCAGGAACTCAGGGGGAACGGGGCGAAGCGCGTGAGCGACGGCGATGGCGGCGACCGCGGCGGCGACGGACCGGGCCCCACGGGTGACAGGGCGGGTGAACGTGACCAGTCCGACGCGCGGAACACCACGACCGGATCCGGATCCGGCCCCGACGGCCGGACCGGCCCGGACGGCCCCGCCGATGCCGTGGCCATCCCGAAGGCGGCCGCGCCCTCGAACGGTGAGACCGTGCGCGTCGACAGCTGGATCTGGTCCGTACGCCTCGTGAAGACCCGCTCGATGGGCGCCACCGCCTGCCGTGGAGGCCACGTCCGGGTGAACGGCGAACGCGTCAAGCCCGCGTACGCCGTCCGCGTCGGCGACGAGGTCCGGCTCCGGCATGCCGGCCGGGAGCGGATCGTCGTCGTGAAGCGGGTGATCCGCAAACGCGTCGGCCCCGCGGTCGCCGCCGAGTGCTTCGTCGACAACAGCCCGCCGCCCCCGCCCCGCGAGGCCGTCGCCCCGGCAGGCATCCGCGACCGGGGCGCGGGCCGCCCGACCAAGCGCGACCGCCGCGAGATGGAACGCCTACGCGGCCTGAGCACACCTGACGGCGACCCGGACGCACACTGAGGGCAGCGCGCGGACCCACCGTGCCCATGACGGCCTGACCCCCGACACGACACCGCACGGCAGCCTCCCGCGAGGCCCAGAGCCTCGGGTGGCTCCCGCAGGGGGCGATCCCTCGGGTGGCTCCCGCAGGGGCCATCCTCCGGACGGGCACCGCACGGCGCGGCACCGCACGGCGGCCGGGTGTCCGGGCGTCCAGGCGTCCAGCAGTACCTCGGGTTGCCAGCCGGCGCCTGCCAGACGCCGTGCGGGCTCATGAGCGCGTGCGCGCCCATGAGCCCGTGAGCCCGTGTGCGCTCAGGACCGTCGTCGTACAAGCCTCAGCAGCTCCGCGTTGTGCCCGCGCCGCGCCCAGGCGATCAGCGCGAGCGGCACGATCAGGATGAGCGGGGTCGCCGCGTACTCCCCGTCGAAGACGGCGATCTGCGTGATGAACGCCCCCACCATCAGCGCGCTCAGCGACACCGCCGCCACGGACGACAGCACCGGGATCAGCAGCGCGACGCCGCCGGCCAGTTCGAGCAGGCCGATGGTGTACATCCCCGCGCTGCCCCAGCCGATCTCGTCGAAGGACTCGGCGGCCGACGAGTGCGCGATCAACTTGGGCAGCGCGCTGGCGATCACGTAGAAGAGGGCGAGCAGCACCTGCAGACCACGCAGGGCGAGGCGGGCACGACGGCCACGGGCAGTCGCGGACTCGGCGACGACGGTGCCGGAGCGGACGGCAGCGGCGGCGGTGACGGAAGCGGCGGTCTCGGACATGAGGGTCTCCTGGGTGAAGCGGTTCGCGTTGCTGTCACGGAGGTAGACCGCCCCGACACCCGAAACTCATCGCCTCACCATCGCCGCCCCCTGGTCCAGTCTCACTCCCCCACAGGCACCGCCCGCACCCACACTCCGTCCTCCGTCAGATACCGGTCGACCCTCAGCCCCGCCTCCCCCAGCGCCTCCTCGAACTGCTCCTTGGTGAGCGGCCGGGCGAGAAACGTCTGCGTCCAGGTGGCATCCGGAAAGACATACTCCGCCCGCACCGAGTTCACCCCGTCCCCCACCGGCTCCGCCGACAGCATGCGCAGCGTGAACCCGCTCGGATCTGTTCGCTCGCGCGGCAGGTTCGTGTGGTAGTCCTCCCCCTCGCGCTGGATCAGCACGCACCCGTCGTCCGCGACATGGCTCCGGCACGCGTCCAGCATCCCGCGTCGCACGTCGACGTCCCCGGCGTGCACGAGGAACGACGCGAGCATCACCACGTCGAACTTCTCCCCCAGGTCGAGCCTTTCGACGGGGCCACATATCTTGCGCGCCCCCCGCACCCGCTCCAGCATCTCGGCCGACTCGTCCACGGCCGTCACCGTGAAGCCCCGCTCCAGGAGGGGATGGGTCATCCGGCCCACTCCGCTGCCCAGTTCGAGGATGTGCGCCCCCGCCGGTACGGCCCCGGCGATGATGTCCGGCTCGTCCCCGATGGGCAGGCGCGCGTACAGCTCCACCGCGCAGCCGTCCGGTGTGATGGCGCCTGGCCCCGCCCCCTCGTATCCCTCACGCATTTCGATCCTCATGCCAATCCAACGGCCCGTGCCCGCCGCCCCGTTCCCACCCTCGACCAGATCACCCGTTCGAGTTACGGACGAATTCACCCACGGTGCCGACGAGTTGGGGCCGGTCAGGGCTCAGCCCAGCCGCGACGCGATCCGGCTACAGCGCGAACCAGCCATACCCGCCGTACCAGTGACCGCCCGCCCGCAGATGATCCCCGACCGCCCGCTCGACCGCGGTGCGCCGCGGCAGCCCCGCCGACGGCAGCTCCGGGTCGCCGAACACGAAGCCGACGGGGCCCTTGTCGTCCGCCTTCGTCTCGTCGTGCGCGAGGTGGAACCGTTCCTGGAAGCGGATGATGTTGGAGTCCGCCGGCAGATACCGCTTCAGCTGCGGGTCGAGCAGCCAGGAGTGGCAGACGGCCACCTTGTAGCGCTCGTCGGGGTAGTGGCGGGCGAAGAACTCGCGGGCCAGGTCCAGCGAATGGTCGCAGGCCGCCGGTGACAGGGGTCCTCGGAAGTCGGTGATGTGCAGGCTGAGGCAGAGCTCGCCGGGGCCCGTGTCGAGACCGGCGGTCGCGGCCTCCTGTCCCGTTCGCCCGCCGAGCCGAGAGCGCTGGAACTGCAGCCGCCCCAGCTGGTACAGCTCCCCGTGGAAGTGCAGGGCGATCCACCACGGCGCCGGCAGCCCGGACGTGCCGAACCGGCGCCGGTGCACGGCGATGTGCCGTCCCAGGTCGGCGAGGGTGCGCCGGGACACGGCCGCCGGAATGCCCCGGTCCCGGTGGTAGGCGCGCACATACGGCAGCGCGGCGATGAAGACGAACACATGGAAGGTGCGGCCCAGCGCTCCCGTGGACTCCGGGAACGCCGGCGGCTCCCACCCTTTGCCGATCTCCCCCATGTCGCGTACGAACCGGTCGACACACCGCGCCAGCAGTGTCATCGCCTCCGGATCCGCCGCCAACTGTGCGCGCAGCGCCACCAGTTCGTTGAGGGCCTCGTGCGGCACGGACAGGTCGAGCAGTACGTCCGGCAGTGCGAGTTCGTCCGGCAGGACGGCCTCCGCCCGTGGGCCGCCCGCACCCGGGCCCTCACCCCCGCTCCTGCCCCCACCCTCGCCCTGGCGGCTGTCCTCGCTCTCCAGGTCCCTCAGCCATCCGGCGAGCCTCTCGTCCGCCCGCAGTGCCTCCAGCAGCACAGCCGCTCCCCGTTCGTCCGCCCTTGGTGCCCTTGCCTTGGTGCCCTTGGTGAACGTGCACCACGAAGAGTACGTTTTTCTCATAGGAGTAGTGATCCCGATGCGTACGGGCAGTGAACCTAGGACTGCACGCAGTGCACTCCGTGTGCGGCTGTGGCTCAGTGTGTGGGGGCTGGTCTGGGCGATCGTGGGAACCGCCGCTTTCGCCCTGGTCGGGCGGCCCGGCTGGGCGATCGCCTGCGGAGTGCTGTGGCTGGTCGTCACCGTCGACCTGGCGATGATCCTCAAGCACATCCGCCAGGGGCCCCACTATCAGCCGGGCCCCGATGTCCCGCCGTACCGGCCACCGGAGCACCGCGTCTAGGGGCTTGTTCGCCGGCCGCGGCTAGGAGTCGAAGCGGGCCGCGGCCAGGTACTCCGGCTGCGGGTCCAGCGCCGCCGCGAGCCGGAAGTGACGTATCGCCTGGTCGGGTCGGCCGGAGCGCTCGTAGGTGCGGGCGAGCGCGAAGTGCGCGAACGCGTTGTCCGGTTCGCGCTCCAGCACGATGGTGAACTCCAGCTCGGCGGGCCGCAGTTGCGCGGCGGCGAAGAAGGCACGGGCGCGCAGCAGCCGTGCCGCCGTGTTCTCCGGGTGCGCGGCGATGACCGAGTCGAGCAGCTTCACCGCGCCCCGCGGATCCCGTGCGGCCAGCAACTGCTCGGCGGCACGGAAGTCGATGACATGCGTCTCCGGAGTACGTCCGGCGAATCCGCTGGTCTCGGGCACGGCAGAGTCCTTCCCTCACTACGGGGAGTCAACGCCCCGAAGGGGGCCACTATTCCAAGGTCGTCTTCCCCGCACGCGCTGCCCCACTCCCCGTAGGTTGCTTCCCTGCCCGTCGGTTGCTACCCGCGCGCCCGCCGGACGAGGTCCGCCCACACGTCCCGTACGCGCCGCTCCAGTGCTTCGAGGGGTACGTCGTTGTCGATGACGATGTCCGCGATCTCCAGGCGCTTCTCGCGGGTGGCCTGGGCGGCCATGCGGGCGCGGGCGTCCTCCTCGGTCATGCCGCGCAGCCGCACGAGCCGGTCGAGTTGGGTCTCGGGGGCGGCGTCGACCACGATCACGAGGTCGTAGAGCCGTGCGAGGCCGTTCTCGGCGAGCAGCGGCACGTCGTGCACGACCACGGAGTCCTCGGCGGCGGCTTCTTCGAGTTCGCGGGAGCGGGCGCCGACCAAGGGGTGCACGATCGAGTTGAGCACGGCGAGCTTCTCGGCGTCGGCGAAGACGATCGAGCCGAGCTTGGGCCGGTCCAGGCTGCCGTCCTCGGCGAGCACGTGCTTGCCGAAGGCGTCAACGACCGCCGCCAGCCCGGCGGTTCCGGGCGCGACGACCTCCCGCGCGATCCTGTCGGCGTCGATCAGCACGGCGCCGCACTCCACGAGCAGCCGCGACACCTCGCTCTTGCCGGCGCCGATTCCGCCGGTCAGGCCCACTTTCAGCATGACCGAAAGCCTAAGCGCTCCGCCGGTGGCGTGGTCAGCCCTCGCCTTCCCGTTCCGCGAGGAACTTCTCGAATTCGAGCCCGATCTCGTCGGCGGACGGGATGTCGATGGGCTCGGCGAGCATGTTGCCCCGCGTCTCGGCGCCCGCGGCGGCGTCGTACTGGTGCTCAAGTCCCTGGACGAGCGCGACGAGTTCCTCGTCGCCCTCCTGGATCTGCCGGTCGATCTCGGTCTGGGTGCGGTGCGCCTCGGTGCGCAGGGCGTGCGCGATGCCGGGCAGGACCAGGCCGGTCGCGGCCGTGATCGACTCCAGGACGGTCAGCGCGGCGTCCGGGTACGGGGACCGGGCGATGTAGTGCGGCACGTGCGCGGCGACGCCCAGGACGTCGTGGCCGGCTTCCATGAGGCGGTACTCGACGAGCGACTCGGCGCTGCCGGGGACCTGGGCCTCGTCGAAGGGGCTGCGGTGCCCGGGAATGAGATCGTTGCGGTTGCCGTGCGGGGTGAGGCCCACGGGCCGCGTGTGCGGAATGCCCATGGGGATGCCGTGGAAACTCACGGACAGGCGCACGCCCAGCCGTTCCACGATCTGCTGGACGGCCGCCGCGAAGCGCTCCCACTCGACGTCCGGCTCGGGGCCGGACAGCAGCAGGAAGGGCGCGCCGGTGGCGTCCTGGACGAGCCGCACGTCCAGCGTGGGCTCCTCGTAGTCGTCCCAGCGGTCGCGCTTGAAGGTCAGCAGCGGACGCCTGGCCCGGTAGTCCACGAGCCGGTCGTGGTCGAAGCGGGCGACGACCTGGTGGGGCAGCGAGTCGAGCAGCCGGTCGACGATCTGGTCGCCGGTCTCGCCCGCGTCGATGTATCCGTCGAAGTGGTAGAGCATGACAAGGCCGGCCGATTCCTGGGCGAGCGCCATGTCGACGACAGCCAGGCCCTTCGGCTCCCATGCGTACAAACCCTGCGGATCAAGCACAGTGACCGCTCCTCCTCGTGTTCGTACTCCACAACGTGGTGCGGAGCGCGAGCATTCCCGGCCCGCGCTCCTTCCCCGATGCTCTTACCGACTTCTCAGCCTTCCCGGCCGCTGCTCGGTCACTACGGCTGCTCGGCCACTACGAGGAGAGCATGCTCGCGTTACACCGGCGGCACGCGTGTGTGGAGCGCGGTAACGGTCCTGCGGGCGCTCAAGGAACGGAGGGGCGTCAGTTACGAGGCCCTGGCCCGGGACACCGGAATCGGCAGGTCCAGCCTTCACCGGTACTGCTCCGG
>NZ_JBFAHW010000169.1:0-16940 GCF_040654355.1 Streptomyces sp. NPDC050704
GGCCCCGGCGCGTCCGGGCTGCGGCGGTGTCGGGGGCCCTCCCGGGGGGGGGGGGGGGGCCCCCGGGGGGGGGGGGGGGGGCCCCCCCCCCCCCCCCGGCCGCGGTGCAGGCCATTCGGAACCCTCCCGGCAGCCGGGAGGGACCCGTCCGGAGGGTCTGCCCAGGTGACGGACCAGGTAGCGTCCGCGTCATGGACAGCCCGGACAGGACGGACAGCCTGGACAGCCGCATCGACACGCCGGACGCGCCGAGCGGCGGGATCACCGTGCGGCGGGCCCTGGAACTGCCCGGGCTGCGCGGCGGGCTGCCGGAGATCCTGGCGGGCACCGACCGTCTCGACCGCACCGTGCGCTGGGTGCACGCGGGCGAGGTGCCGCACATCGCCTCGCTGCTGAAGGGCGGCGAACTGCTCCTGACCACGGGGTACGGGCTCGGCATCCGCCCCGCCGACCAGCGCGCGTTCGTCCGCACCCTCGCCGAGCGGGGCATCGCGGCCCTCGTCGTGGAACTGGGCCCGCGCTTCACCCGCCTTCCCGCCGCCCTGGTGGAGACGGCACGCGCGGCCGGTCTGCCGCTGGTCCAGCTGCACCGCGAGGTGCCGTTCGTGGCGGTCACGGAGGAGGTCCACACCGAGATCGTCAACGGCCACTACGCACTGCTCCAGCGCGCCGAGGAGGTGCACCGGCGCTGCACCGAGGCGCTGCTCGGCGGCGGCGGAATCCCGCAGGTCCTCGGCATCCTGGCCGACTTCAGCGGCAACCCGGTGTTCCTGGAGACCGCGGACGGACAGCTCCTGTACGCCGCCGGGGCCGGCCCCGCGAACGCCGATCCCCTCCAGGTGTGGGAGGGCCTGCGCGGCCGGCACAAGGACGACCCGCCCGCCGGGTCGGCCCTCGTGGACGTGCCCGGCGGCGGCCCCGGCACAGGGTCCGGCGGGCCCGGCGGGCCCGGCACAGGCTCGGTCCGCGCCCGGCTCGTCCTCCTGCCCGTGAACGCCCCGCTGGCGCCGGTGCACCGGATCGCGGCGGAGCGGGCCGCGGGCATCCTCGCCGTGGTCCTGATGCAGGCCCGTCAGGAGGAGGAGCTGGCGGCGCGCGGCCGCGGCGACTTCCTCACCGACCTCGCCGAGGGCCGTATCGCGGCCGAGGACGCGCCCGCGCAGGCCCGCGTGCTCGGCTTCAAGCCCGGCCGGAGCCCGCTCCTGCCGGTCGTGATGCGTCTCACGGGCGAAGCGAGCTGGGGGTCCCCCCGGCCGGAGGCCGGCGGAGGGCCGGCCCATGGGGGCGGCTGGGCCGTACTGGCGCGTGCGGTCGCCGAGGAGCTCGCCTCGGTGGGAGTACCGGTCCTGTTGGGCGTACGTCCCGTGGAAGGCCGCGTACCGCTGCTGCTCGGCCTGCGGTCGGAGACCGACCGGGCGGCCGTCGCGGACCGGGTCGCGGCGGCGCTGCGGGCCGGTGTGGAGCGGGCGGGCATGCAGCGGCCGGGTGCGCAGCCGCCGGTCGTGGTGGTGGGCGTGGCGGGCGGCTGGGCGGCCGCGCCTGCGGGCCTGCGGCACGCGGCCGAGACGGCCACGGCGGCCCAGGGGCTGTCCGACCGCCCCTGGTACGACGCCCGGCGCCTGGACACCGACCTGCTGCTGTGGCGCCTGCGGGACCATCCGGACCTGGCCGCCTTCGTGGACCGCGCGATCGGCCCCCTGCGCGACCACGACAACCGCGCCAAGCCACCGCTGCTGCCCACCCTGGAGACGTACCTGGCGCACGCGGGCCGCAAGGCGGAGACGGCACGCGAACTGCACCTCAACCGGCAGACGCTCTACAACCGGCTGGCCCGGATCGGCGAGTTGCTCGGGACGGACCTCGACGACCCGCAGACGGTACTGGCGCTGAGCCTCGCGCTGCGGGCCCGGCGCCTCGTGCCGTGACCCACGCGCACGTGGCCGTCGTCACGTCGACGGCATGGGCTCGCGTCACGTCAGCGGCATGGGCCTGGTCAGCTCGTCGTACACGCTGAGGACCTGGGCCACCGTGTCGTCCTCGGTCGGCCAAGTGGCCGTCTGGAGCGTGCCCTTGTCCTTGAGCAGCTCGCGCCGGGCAGGGTCGGCGAGGAGACCCTCGACGGCGGCGGCGAGCGCTTCGGAGTCCCCGTACGGGACGAGTTCGGCCGCGTCGCCGACGAGTTCGGGGATGCCGCCGACGGCCACCGCGACGAGCGGCACACGCGCGTGGAGGGCCTCTTGAGCGAGCACGGAGCGCGACTCCCGGCTGCCGGGCAGCAGGGCGAGGTCGGCGGCCGACAGCAGCTCGCCGATGTCATCGCGCCTGCCGACGAGGCGGACCGGCAGCCCTTCGTCCTCGATACGCCGCTGGAGTTCCCCTCGCAGCGGCCCCTCTCCCGCGATCACGAGCAGCGGGACGGGGTCGAGCCGGCGCCACGCGCGTGTGGCGTCCAGCAGGGTCTCGTACCCCCTGTGCCGTTCGAGGGAGCCGATGGCCATCAGCAACGGCCGGTCGGTCGCGCCGAGTTCGGCACGTGCCTTGGGCCGCAGCCGGTCCGCGTCGTCCTCGCTCCCGACGACGGCCCTGCGTGGCGCCGGCAGGGCGACCGCGGCGAGCCGCGCGTCCCGTGCTCCCCGGCTGCGGGCCCGGTCCACGAGGTCGGAGGACGAACCGAGGACCACGGACGAGGCCTTCGCCACCCGGCGTTCCAGAAGGCGCAGCAGATGCGCCCGCGCACCCTCCGCGTGCGCGGGGGTGTGCCAGGTGACGACGAGGGGAACGCGCCGCCCGCTGAGCGCGAGCGCGGCACGCAGCGCGGCATGCAGGCCGTGTGCGTGCACCAGGTCGGCATCCGCACAGGCCGCCCGCAACGCGGCCACGGAAGCCGGGTCGCCGCGCCTCGGCACGGGTACGTGGTCGGCGCCGACGCCGGTGAAGTCGTACGCCTGGTCGGCGGTGTCCGGGGCGCACACGGTGACCCGCACGCCCCGTGCGACGAGTCCCGAGGTCAGCGACCGCACATGCGCGCTGCTGCCCGCACTGCCGCCGCCGAGCACCTGGACGGTACGCAGCGGCGCATGTCCGTGCGGTGAGTGGCTGCTCACGTGGCTCACGTGGCCGGGGCTCCTGGTTCGGCGTCGGGCGGTCACGAAGAAAAGTACCGAAGGAACGCGCGGTGGGGGTGTACCGCCCGTTGTCCACTGCCAAGGATGCCAGGGCGCGCGGGGGTTGCGGGACCACCGGGGAGGCGCCGGGGAGGCGGGTGGGGGCACGGACCGCGGACCGTCACTCACATGAGTGAGATCGCAAGGCGGACATGGGCGATGTTCGAGCGCAGTTCGGAGAGCGTGCCTCCCTTGGCGAGCCGGCGTTCACGCCCCCGGTCACTCCCCTGTTCACGCCCCCTCTGCGCGGCCCAACGAACGTGCGGCCTCGCTCACTTGGTCTCCGTATACAGCCGCGGCCAGCACCGCGGCAGCGTGCGCGAGAAGACCCGTGCGGCCGCTGCCCGCGACGATGGCGGTACCGAGGGCGGCACCCAGGGCATGCGCCCCCGAGTCGCCGATCATCGCGCGCTCACCCAGGTCGTCGGGGAGCACGGCGGCCGCGCCGCCCATCGCGGCGGCGGACAACTCCCCCGCGGGTCCGGCCCGCAGCAGCCCCGGCACCCCCAGCGCGAGCACGGCTCCGGCGGCCCTCCCAGGGCGTACGTCCAGCAGGTTGACGAAATGCGCGCTCCCCGCGATCACCACTCCCGCCAGCAGCTTGTCCAACGGCCGCTTCTTGAGGAGTGCCCCCGCGGCGAGCCCGGCGGCCGAGATCCCGAACAACTTGACCGCCCCGCTGGTGACTTCGCCGTCCCGCAGCGCCGACAGATGCGCCCGAAAGCCCCGCCGCGCGTCCCCGGCCCCGACCACATCGTCGTACGCCCCGCACACACCGGCGGCGACCACGGCGAGGGCGGCACCCCGGTGGCTCCGCCCACACGCCACTCCCAAGGCGACGCCGACCGCGGGCCCGGCGTACAACTCAACGGTGCGCCCGGCGTAGTTCACCCGCTCCCACCACTCACGCCCACCGGGCGCCCAGCACCGCAACACGCGAATCCCGACGCGGGTGCCTCCGGCGGCGAGAACAAACGCGGCGCTGTCGTGAAGGCGCGTCATCATGCTGAGCTTCTTACGGAACAGGCGCCCCGTAAGGGGCGCGGGGAACTGCGCGCCCAGCCCCCACTGCCCCGCAGACAACGAACCACTCGCACTTCGGCTCAACCAGCGGACCTACCCGTCCGCCCGAGCCGTCGCCAAAAGCTCCTCGGCATGCGCCCGAGCCGTCTCCGAATCCTCCTGCCCCGCCAGCATCCGGGACAGCTCACGAATCCGTTCCTCGCCCTCAAGAACCTTCACACCGGACCGGGTGACCGACCCGTCGTTGGTCTTCTCCACCAGCAGCTGCCGGTCGGCGAACGCGGCCACCTGCGGCAGATGGGTGACGACCACGACCTGCGCACTCTTGGCGAGCCGTGCCAGACGGCGACCGATCTCGACCGCGGCCTTACCGCCGACACCGGCGTCGACCTCGTCGAAGAGATACGTCGGCACGGGATCGGTACCCGCGAAGACGACCTCGACCGCGAGCATGACGCGCGACAGCTCACCACCGGACGCGCTCTTGGCGATGGGCCGCGGCGGGGCGCCGGGGTGCGGGGCCAGCAGCAGCTCGACCTCGTCGGCGCCCGACGGACCGCAAGCGACCGTACGCCCGCCGACCTCCACGCCCTCCGGATCCTCGGTCTGGCGGATCTCGAACGACACGCGCGCGTGGGGCATGGCGAGCGAGGCGAGTTCGGCGGTCACGGCGGCGGCGAAGCGTTCGGCGGCCTCCGTGCGGGCGTCCGTCAACGCCTGGGCGAGCCCGCCCAGTTCGGCCCGCAGCGCGTCCCGCTCGGCGGTGAGTTCACCGATCCGGTCGTCGTCGCCGTCCAGTTCCATGAGGCGCGCGGCCCCCTGCTCGGCCCAGGCCAGCACGGTGCCCACGTCCTCGCCGTACTTCCGCGTCAGCGCGGTGAGCGCGGCCCGCCGCTCCTCGACCGCGGCGAGCCGCAGCGGATCGGCGTCGAGGTCGTCGGCGTACCCAGCCAGCTCGCCTGCCACGTCACCCAGCAGGATCCCGATCTCCCCGATCCGGCCGGCCAGCGCGCCGAGCGCCGAGTCGTGGGACCGTACGGCCTCCAGGGCCCGGTGCGCGCCCGCGACGAGGGTCGCGGCGTCGATGCCCTCCGGGTCCTCGGGATTGCCCGCCAGAGCCGCGTGGGCGGCCGTGGCGGCGGACGCGAGCGCCTCCGCGTGCCCGAGCCGCTCGGCCTCGGCCGCCAGCTCCACGTCCTCGCCCGCCCGCGGCTCCACCGCCGCGATCTCGTCGAGCCCGAAGCGCAGCATGTCGGCTTCCTGGGCGCGCTCACGCGCGCGTGTGGTGATCTCGTCGAGTTCGGTGGACAGGACGCGCAGCCGCCGGTAGGCGCCCGCGTACTTGGCGAGCGGCACGGCGACCGCGTCGCCCGCGTACCGGTCGAGCGCCTGCCGCTGCCGGGACAGCTTGAGCAGCCCCTGCTGGTCGGTCTGGCCGTGCACGGCCACGAGCTCGTCGGCGAGTTCGGCGAGCAGCCCCACAGGCACGGAACGCCCGCCCAGGTGCGCGCGCGAGCGGCCCTCGGCGGAAACGGTACGGCTGATGAGCAGCACCCCGTCGTCGAGCTCGGCGCCCGCCTCTTCGGCGCGCACGAAGGCCGAGGCGCCCGGGGGCACGGTGATCCGCCCCTCCACGACCGCGTTCTTCGCCCCGATCCGTACGAGCGCCGCGTCGGCGCGTCCGCCCAGCAGCAGGCCCAGGCTGGTGACCACCATCGTCTTGCCCGCGCCGGTCTCGCCGGTCACGGCGGTAAAGCCTGGTGACAGCTCGACGACCGCGTCGTCGATGACTCCGAGCGACCGTATCCGCATCTCCTCCAACACGGACATGACCATACGAGGTTTCGCCCGCCCGGCGCGACGCCGCCCCAGTCCCTACACAAAGGGCCAGGTCCGTAAGGCGTCCGAGGTCACTCCCAGGGGCCACGCCCGTTGACCGAAATGCCCGTCCTTCCCACGACTGTGGCCACGCCTGTGGCGCCCTCCGCTCGGCGCGGAGGGCGCCTTCGCTCAGTGCGGAGCGCCCCGCCACCCCGCCACCGGAAGCGCGAACTTGGCGACGAGCCGGTCGGTGAACGACGCGTGGTGCAGCCGGGCGAGCCGCACCGGCACGGCGCCGCGCCGGACCTCGACGCGGGCGCCGGGCGGCAGCTCGATGGTGCGGCGGCCGTCGCACCACAGGACCCCGGGCGGGATGTGCGGCAGGATCTCCACGGCCAGCACCGAGTTCGGCGAGGTCACCAGCGGCTTGGCGAACAGGGCGTGCGCGCTGATCGGCACCATGAGCAGCGCCTCGACCTCCGGCCACACCACGGGACCGCCCGCGGAGAAGGCGTACGCCGTGGACCCGGTGGGTGTCGACAGGACGATCCCGTCGCACCCGAACCCGGTCACCGGCCGCCCGTCGATCTCCAGCACGACCTCCAGGAGCTTCTCGGCCCCCGCCTTCTGCACGGCGGCCTCGTTCAGCGCCCAGTCCGTGTGTACGACGTCGCCGTTGCTGTGCACGACGACGTCGACGGTCATGCGCTCCTCGACCTCGTACGCCCTTGTCACCACCCGGTCGACAACCTTGTCGAGGTCGTCGCGCTCGGCCTCCGCGAGGAAGCCGACACGCCCGAGGTTGACGCCGAGCATGGGCACCCCGGACGCGCGGGCGAACTCGGCCCCGCGCAGCAGCGTCCCGTCACCGCCGAGGACGATCAGCAGCTCGCACCCGTCCAGGCACTCCGGGGTCGCCTCCTTGACGAGCTCCACGCTCGGCGGCAGCGGCAGGTCGGCCGCCTCCGCCTCCAGGACCCGTACGCCGAGCCCGGAGCGCACCAGCCCCTGCACGACGAGCTCGGCACTGCGGATGGCCGCGGGCCGTCCGGTGTGGGCGAGCAGGAAAACAGTACGAGCTCGGGTCTGTGTCAACGCGGCCCCTCCGCCACTGCACGGTCAACGTCGGCCGGGTCCAGTGCGGGAGCTCCGGCACGCAGCCACAGAAAGTACTCGACATTCCCCGAAGGTCCGGGCAGCGGACTGGCCGTCACACCGTTCACCCCGAGCCCCAACTCCCCCGCCTGCCGGGCCACACCGCGCACGGCGTCCGCCCGCAGCTCGGGGCTGCGGACGACTCCGCCGCTCCCGAGCCGTTCCCTGCCCACCTCGAACTGCGGCTTGACCATCATCACCAGGTCGGCTCCGGGCGCCGCGCACCGCACAAGGGCGGGCAGCACCAGGCCGAGCGGAATGAAGGACAAGTCACCGACAATAAGATCCACCGGCTCCCCATCGATCGCCTCCAACGTCAACTCGCGTACGTTCGTACGGTCCTTGACGGTGACCCGTTCATCACTTTGGAGAGACCACGCCAACTGCCCGTAGCCGACGTCCACGGCGACGACATGGGTGGCCCCCGCGCGCAGCAGCACATCGGTGAAACCGCCGGTCGAGGCGCCGGCGTCCAGGGCCCGCCGCCCCTTGACCACCAGGCCGAGCGGAACGAAAGCCTCCAGTGCCCCGGCGAGCTTGTGGCCGCCGCGCGAGACGTAGTCGGGGTCGTTGTCGTCCTCGGCGACCAGGATGGCGGCGGCGGTCTCCACCTGGGTGGCCGGCTTGGTCGCGAGGGTCTTGCCGACGGAGACCCGCCCGGCGGCGATCAGCTGGCCGGCGTGCTCGCGCGAGCGGGCGAGCTTGCGTCGGACCAGCTCGGCGTCGAGGCGGCGTCGTGCCACTCCTGCCACGTTCGGTTCAGCTCCTGTTGCTGTAGCTGTTGGTGTTGCGATCGCTGTTGCTGTGTGGCGACGGGGGCCCCGGAGGCCCGGGGCGGGCGTCGAGCGCGGTGAGCGCGTCGCGCAGCCCCTGGTGTACATCCTCGTACACCTCCATGTGCCCGTCGGTGGCGAGGTGGTCCGCATCGGCCAGCCGGTCGAGCTGGGCGTCGACGTCGGCGTGCCCCGTGGGCGTGCGCGGCACGTCCAGCGGGGCGGGGGCCGCGGGGTCGAACTCGCGTTCGACGGAGAGCGCCGGCTCCGGTCCCGGCTCCGCCGCGGGCTCGACCGGAACATCGGCCTCCGTACCGAAGGGCTCCGCCTCCGGGCCGGTCATGGAGTCGTTCATGCCCCCGACGCTACCGCGTGGCACTGGGGTACCGTCGATCACGATGGCGACGATTGAGGAGTGCCGGAGCGCACTCGACAAGCTCTCGGACAACATGGCGGCCGCGGAGGGCGACGTGCGCAGCGCGGCTGCCCTGGACCGCTCGCTCACCTGCCGTATCACCGACCTCGACATCACCTTCGTCGGCCGGCTCCAGGGCGGCCGGATCGCGGTGCTCGACACGGTCCAGGGCCCGCCGCCCGAGAAGGCCCAGATCCGGCTCACGATGACCGGTGACGACCTGGTCGCGATGGTCGACGGCGAGCTGAACTTCGCGAAGGCCTGGGGCTCGGGCCGGGTCAAACTCGAAGCTGGTCTGCGGGACCTGCTCCGGCTCAGAAAGCTGCTCTGAGCTGCCGGACCTCGTTGACCTTCCGGGCCTCGTCGATCCTCCGGACCTCGTTCAGGAACCCTTCGTGACGCTGACGGCCGCGGCGGTCGTACGTGCCTTGCGGGCCGCCGGCACCACCAGCGGCGTGCCCGTCTCCGGGTCGTCGATGACCTGGCAGCGCAGCCCGAAGACCTCCTCGACCAGCTCGGCCGTGACGATGTCCGACGGCCTGCCCTCGGCGATGACCGCGCCCTCGCGCAGGGCGATCAGATGGGTGGCGTACCGGGCCGCGTGGTTGAGGTCGTGCAGCACGGCGACCAGGGTGCGGCCCTGCTCCTCGTGGAGCTCCGCGCACAGGTCGAGTACGTCGATCTGGTGCTGGATGTCGAGATAGGTGGTCGGCTCGTCGAGCAGCAGCAGCGGGGTCTGCTGGGCGAGCGCCATGGCGATCCAGACGCGCTGGCGCTGGCCTCCGGAGAGTTCGTCGACATAGCGGTCGGCCAGCTCGGCGACGCCGGTCGAGGCCATCGACTCGCGCACGATCCGCTCGTCCTCGGTCGACCACTGGCGCAGCAGCCCCTGGTGCGGATAACGGCCGCGGCCCACCAGGTCGCCGACCGTGATCCCGTCGGGCGCGATGGACGACTGGGGCAGCAGTCCGAGCGTCCTGGCCACCTTCTTGGCGGGCATCGACTGGATGACCTGGCCGTCGAGGAGCACCCGGCCCCGGCTCGGCTTCAGCATCCGGGAGAGCGCGCGCAGCAGCGTGGACTTGCCGCAGGCGTTCGGGCCGACGATCACGGTGAAGGAGTTGTCCGGTATCTCGACCGACAGCTGCTCGGTGATGACGCGCTGGTCGTAGGCGAGGGTGACGTTCTCGGCGGACAGGCGGTTCACGGTGCTCCTCTGGGTGTCTACGTGCGGCCCGCCATCGGCGCCCGTACTCGTCTTGCCACTCGTCTTGCCACTTGTCTTGCCGTCGGTGTTCATATCCGGCCCGCCTTGCGCTCGGTGACCAGGAGCCACAGCAGATAGACACCGCCGAGCACTCCGGTCACCACACCCACGGGCAGCTGGTCGGCGCCGAAGGCCCGCTGCGAGGCCCAGTCCGCGACGATCAGCAGGGTGGCGCCCATGCACATCGCGGGCACCAGGTTCGGTCCCGGCGAGCGGGTGAGCCGCTTGGCGAGCTGGGGCGCGGTGAGCGCGACGAAGCCGACCGGGCCCGCGGCGGCGGTGGCGGCCGCGGTGAGCAGCACGGCCGCCACCAGCATCACCAGCCGGGTCCGTTCGACCCGTACCCCGAGTGCGTACGCGGTGTCGTCGCCCATCTCCAGCATGCGCAGCTCGCGCGCGTTGCCGAGCACGAGCGGTACGAGGACGGCGCACAGGCAGAGCAGCGGCCAGACCTGGTCCCAGTCACGGCCGTTGAGCGAGCCGGTCATCCACACGACCGCGCGGGCCGCGTCGACGAGGTCGGCCTTGGTGATCAGATAGCCGTTGACCGCCGTGAGGATCGCGGCGACACCGATGCCGACCAGGACCAGCCGGTATCCGTGCACTCCCTGCTTCCAGGCGAGCACGTAGATGGCGAGTCCGGTCACCAGACCGCCGACCAGCGCCCCGAGGGCGACCTGGGCGGCGCTCCCCGAGAACAGCACGATCATCACGAGCGCGCCGGCCGTCGAACCCTGCCCGAGGCCGAGCACGTCCGGACTGCCCAGCGGATTGCGGGAGATGGCCTGGAAGAGCGCGCCGCCGAGCCCGAGCGAGGCCCCCACCAGGAGCCCGACCAGGACTCGTGGCAGCCGCAGCTCGTTGACGATGAACTCCTGGCCCGCGTCGCCGTTCCCGAGCAGTGTCCTCAGGACGTCCGCGGCGGGGATCGGGAAGTCGCCGGTGCCGATGAGCACGACGCTCGCGGCGAGCGCGGCCACCAGCAGCAGGGCGACGACCGCGAACGCGCGGACGTCGAAGCGGACCGACAGCCCGCCGCCCGCACGGACCGTCCGGCCGCGGAACGACCGGGCGGGGATCCCGTCCTTCGGCTGTCCCACCTGCGGGGTTTCGGCCTGCGAGCGTTCGGCCTGGTTGCGTGGGGCCTTCACAGCTGAGCCGTCCTCCGCCGTCGTACGAGAAAGATGAAGACCGGACCGCCGAGGATCGCCGTGACGATGCCGACCTGGAGCTCCGCGGGCCGCGCGACCATCCGGCCGAGAACATCGGCGCCGAGCAGCAGCACGGGCGAGAGCACGGTGGCGTACGGCAGGATCCAGCGCAGGTCGGGCCCGGTGAAGGACCGCACGAGGTGCGGAACCATCAGCCCGACGAACGCGATCGGCCCGCAGGCGGCGGTCGCGGCCCCGCACAACAGGGTCGCGGCGGCCATGGACAGGGCACGCGTACGGCCCAGATGCGCGCCGAGTGCGCGGGCGGTGTCGTCACCCATGGCCATGGCGTTCAGCGGCCGGGCGAGCGCCAGCGCGAGAACCGTGCCCGTCGCGAGGAACGGCAGCACCTGCTCGATGGTCGAGTCGGTGGCCGAGGCCAACGAACCGACCGTCCAGAAGCGCATCTTGCCGAGCGCCGCCTCGTCCATGATCATCACGGCCTGCAGATAGCCGTAGAGCGCGGCACTGATCGCGGTGCCGGCGAGCGCGAGCCGCACGGGCGTCGCGCCCCGGCTGCCACCGAGGAAGTACACCAGCGCCCCGACGGCCGCGGCGCCCGCGAAGGCGAACCACACATAGCCGCTCAGCGAGGTGACACCGAAGAAGGTGATGGCCGTGACGACCGCGGCGGACGCGCCCGCGTTGATCCCGAGCAGCCCGGGGTCGGCCAGCGGATTCCGGGTGAGCGCCTGGAGGACGGCCCCGGCCAGGCCGAGCGCGGCGCCGGCGAGCAGACCGAGGAACGTACGCGACAGCCGCTCGCTCACCACCACGTCGCCGTACGTGCCCGAATCCTCGAACAAGCCGTGCCAGACCTGCTCCAGGGAGAGCTCTTTTGCGCCGATCGCGATGCTCGCCAACGCGACGAGCACCAGCACGGCGAGGGACACGAAGAGCCCAGCGGCCCGTATCGCCCGGCGGGTTGGAGGCGCGGGGGCGGTCTCCGCGCTCGGTTCGGGGGGACTGTCGACCAACACGTAGTTAGGTTAGCCTACCCTCGCATCCGAGTCCGATCGGCGTACGCGCTGACCTGCGTACCCCCTTCTCCGAGACCCATGCCCAGGGCCCGCTCTCGGAGCCCCCACTCGAAGCCCGTATTCACCCGTGTTCAGAGACCGAGCCGCGCCAGCGCCTTCCCCCCGTCCAGCTCGCACGCCCCGTCCCCCGCCGCCGTCCAGGCCGCGGCGCACAGGGCACGCAACCCGTCGAGCGCCCCGCCCTCACCCTCAAGTTCCAGCCGCTCGCTGCCGGCCGTCGCCGTCCACCCGCCGCAGCGGAAGCCCCCGTCCGCCTCGACGACCTCGGGCTGCCGCGTCAGCATCCCGCGCAGATCGGCGTCGACATACGTCGGCCGGTGCTCCGGCGGCGCGGCGAGCAGCTGTGCCCCGTCGGTCACCCCGGTCAGCACCAGCAGCGAGTCGACGGCACCGTTGAACGCCCCCTCGATGTCCGTGTCGAGCCGGTCCCCGACCACCAGCGGCCGCTCCGCCCCGGTCCGCAGGATCGTCTCGCGGTGCATCGGCGGCAACGGCTTGCCCGCCACCTGGGGTTCGGCGCCCGTGGCGATGCGTACGACCTGGACGGCCGCCCCGTTGCCCGGGGCGATCCCGCGCGCGCCGGGAATCGTCAGGTCGGTGTTGGACGCGAACCACGGCACCCCGCGCGCGATGGCATAGCAGGCCTCCGCGAAACGCCCCCACGGCAGATCCGGCCCCCCGTACCCCTGCACGACCGCCACCGGCTCGTCCTCGGCCGACTCGACCGGTTCGAGCCCGCGTTCGCGCAGCGCGACCCGCAGCCCGTCCCCGCCGATCACCAGCACCCGAGCGCCGGCGGGCACCTGCTCGCTGATCAGCCGGGCCACGGCCTGCGCCGAGGTGATCACGTCCGACGCCTCGGTCGGTATCCCCAGCTCCGCGAGGTGCGCCGCCACGGCGTCGGGCGTCCGCAGCGCGTTGTTCGTGACGTACGCGAGGCGCATCCCGCCCGCGCGGGCGGTGCCGAGCGACTCGACGGCGTACGCGATCGCGTTCCCGCCCGCGTACACCACCCCGTCCAGGTCGAGCAGCGCCGTGTCGTACGCCTCGCTCAGGGCCCGGTCACTGCCCTCGGGCCGCGTCCTCGCGGTATGGCTCATTACGCATCGCTCCTCGTTCGATCCCTTTCCCCCGATCATCGCGCATGGCACTGACACACTTACGATGCAGCAATGAACTCTGCAGGTCCCGCGGACGTACCGGCAGGCAAGGGCCTTGACCTGATCCCGTTCCGGGGCCTGCGCTACGACCCCGACCGGGTCGGCAGCCTCTCCGCCGTCACGTCCCCGCCGTACGACGTGGTGGTACGGCCCGACGGTCTGCACCACCTCGAATCGGCGGACCCGCACAACATCGTCCGCCTGATCCTCCCCCAGGCCCTCCCGCCCACCGTCCGCAACGAGCAGGCCGCGGACACCCTGCACCGCTGGCTCGCCGAGGGCGTCCTGACCACCGACTCCGAACCGGGCCTGTACATCTACGAGCAGCGGGACGCCGACGGCATGCTGCAACGCGGCATCATCGGCGCCCTGCGCCTGTCGGAGCCCTCGGACGGCGTGGTCCTGCCGCACGAGGACGTCATGCCGCACATCGTCGCGGACCGCGCGGCCCTGATGCGGGCCACCTCCGCGAACCTCGAACCCCTGCTGCTGACCTACCGCGGCAACGGCGTCGCCTCCGGTACGACCACCGTCATCGAGCGCGCCGCACAACAACCACCCCTCCTGTCCACCACCACGGAGGACGGATTCAGCCACCGTCTGTGGGCGGTGACAGACCCGGCGGATGTGACCGGGATCCAGCAGGACCTGGCCCGCCGCCAGGCCCTCATCGCGGACGGCCACCACCGCTGGGCGACCTATCTGCGCCTGCGCGCCGAGCACCCCTCCCCCAGCCCCTGGGACTTCGGCCTGGTGCTCCTGGTGGACACCGCGCGCTACCCGCTCCGCGTCCGCGCGATCCACCGCCTCCTGCACCGCCTCCCGGTGGCCGACGCGCTCGCCGCCCTGGGGGACTCCTTCCGAGTACGCCACGTCGAGGGCCCCCTCTCCCCCGCCCTGAAGGCCCTCTCCATAGCGGCCGCCGAAGGAAATGCCTTCCTCCTTGCGGGCGACGGCGCCTTCCACCTCGTCGACCGCCCGGCTTCGGACCTCCTGGCCCGTACGATCCCGGCCGACCGCCCGGAGGCCTGGCGCACCCTCGACGCGACGGTCCTGCACGCCACACTCCTCGACCATGTCTGGCGCATCCCGGACGTCCCGGAGCACATCGCGTACATCCACGACACGGCCGCCACGGTGGCCAAGGCCGAACGCGACGGCGGCACGGCCGTCCTGATGCACCCGGTCCGCGAGGAAGTCGTACGCGCCCTCGCGAGCCAGGGCGTCACGATGCCCCGCAAGTCGACGTCGTTCGGCCCCAAGCCGGCGTCCGGCCTGGTACTGCGCGCGCTCGGCCACTGAAACCCGAGGCCTGGAACGCGAACGGGCGGGACCCCTTGTGAGGATCCCGCCCGTCCACCTCGTACGACTTCTGTGGAGACGTCAGCCCTCCACGCCGTCCTTGTCGTCGTCCCTGGAGTCCTCGTCCTCGTCCTGGTCCTCGTCCTCCAGGAGGGCCCTCAGGTCGTCGTCCGAGTCGCCCTTGGCCGGTTCGGCCGGTTCGGCTGCCGGGGCGGCCTCGGGGGCCACGACGACGGCCTCGGTGACCGACTCGACGTCGCTGTCACCGTCGTTGTCGTTCTCATCGAAGGCGTCGACGAACTCGACGCCGTCCAGCTCCGCGAGCCGGTCCGAGGCGTCCGTGCTGCCGTCCTTGTCGGACTCGACGGCCTTGGCGAACCACTCGCGCGCCTCACCCTCGCGACCGGCCGCGAGCAAGGCGTCGGCGTACGCGTAACGCAGTCGCGGGGTCCAGGGCTGGACGGAGTTCGACGCCAGCTCGGGGCCCTGCAACGTCACGATGGCGGCGTCGAGCTGGTCCATGTCCCGCCGCGCGCCGGCCGCCACGAGCCGCATCTCGACCTGGCCCGCCTTGTCGAGCTTCTGCACCTCGGGTGCCCCGGCCATGTCGAGCGCCTTCTCGGGACGCCCGAGCCCGCGCTCACAGTCCGCCATGACGGGCCACAGGTCGACGTTGCCGGTCATCCGCCGGGCGGCCCGGAACTCGGCGAGCGCCTCGCTGTACTTCTGGCTCGCGTACGCGGCGAAGCCGGCCGCCTCTCGCACGGCGGCGACCCGCGACGCCAGCCGCAGCGCGACCCTGGAGTAGCCGTACGCCCCCTCGGGGTCCTCGTCGATGAGCCTGGCCACCATCACCAGGTTCCTGGCCACGTCCTCGGCGAGCCCCTTCGGCAGGCTCATCAGCTCCTGCCGTACGTCCTTGTCGATCTCCTCACCCGTGACGTCGTCCGGGATCGGCAGCCGCTTGATCGGCTCGCGGTCACGCTCCCGCTCATCACGGAAACGGCCACCGCCACGGCGGTCGTCGCCCCCGCGGTCGTCACGCCCCCGGAAGCCACCGCCTCCTGCCGGTCGGCCACGGCTGTCATCGCGACGCGGTCCACCACGGTCGTCACGCCCACGGAACCCGCCACCGCCACCGCCACGGCTGTCGTCCCGACGGAACCCACCGCGATCGCCGCCACCGCCGCCACCACGGTTGTCATCGCGCCGGTCATCGCGGCGGAACGGCGGGCGGTCCCCTTCACGCCGAGGAGCACCGGCACCGGAACCGGCACCACGACCCTCGTCACGACGGAACGCCGGACGCTCACCACCACGGCTGTCGTCCCGACGGAAACCACCACGGTCACCGCCACCACGGCCGTCATCCCGGCGATCGTCCCGACGGAAACCGCCACGATCGCCGCCACCGCCCCCGCCACGGTTGTCATCGCGACGGCCATAACCGCCGCGGTCACCGCCGCTGCGGTCGTCACGGCTCGGCCCACCGGAGCGGTCGTCACGACGGAAACCACCCCGGTCGTCGTCCCGCCGGTCGTCACGACGGAAGGCCGGACGATCACTGTCACGCCGGAATCCACGGTCGCCGCCACCGCTGCGGTTGTCATCGCGGCGGAACGGCGGGCGGTCCCCTTCACGCCGAGGAGCACCGGCACCGGAACCGGCACCACGACCCTCGTCACGACGGAACGCCGGACGCTCACCACCACGGCTGTCGTCCCGACGGAAACCACCACGGTCACCGCCACCACGACTGTCACCGCGACCGTCATCCCGACGATCGTCGCGACGGAAACCGCCACGATCGCCGCCACCGCCCCCGCCACGGTTGTCATCGCGACGGGGGCCGCCCCGCTCGTCGTCTCGGCGGAAACCACCCCGGTTGTCATCACGTCGGTCGTCACGACGGACCGCCGGACGGTCACCTTCACGCCGGAAACCACCGCGGTCACGGTCATCGCGGCCGGGCCCACTGGGACGGTCGTCGCGACGGGCCGGCGGACGGCTCCCACTGTCGCGGTCGTCGCGCCCGCGGAATCCGCCACCGCCACCGCCACGGTTGTCGTCCCGACGGAAACCACCACGGTCGCCGCCACCGCTGCGGTTGTCATCGCGGCGGAACGGCGGACGGTCCCCCTCACGCCGAGGAGCACCGGCACCGGAACCGGCACCTCGGCCCTCGTCACGGCGGAACGGCGGACGGGCACCACCACTACGGTTGTCACCGCGGTTGTCGTCCCGACGGAAACCACCGCGATCGCCGCCACCGCCACCGCCACCGCGATTGTCATCGCGGCGGTCGTCACGTCGGCCGGCGCCGCCACGGTCGTTGTCGCGGCGCGGACCTCCGCGGTAGCCGCCACGGTCACCACTGTCCCGGCGGCGCTGGTCGCGCTCCGGTCGCTCGTCGGGAGAGTTGGTGGACATGGTGACTCCTGTCATCGGTACCGCAACTTCATTCTCGCGCAGCCGAGTACCCGGCGCGCTTCGGAAAAACAAAAAAAGACCTCTGGTCCCAGCGAGTCGCTGGGACCAGAGGTCCTCAAAATTTGTTCGGCGGCGTCCTACTCTCCCACAGGGTCCCCCCTGCAGTACCATCGGCGCTG
>NZ_JBFAHW010000170.1:0-16451 GCF_040654355.1 Streptomyces sp. NPDC050704
TAGGCTGCGGGTCTGCTGTGGTTGCTCGCGCAGTTCCCCGCGCCCCTGAAAGACGGGGCTGCGCCCCTGTCTTTCGTCTTTAGGGGCGCGGGGAACTGCGCGAACAACCCCCACCGGCCCGCACTTGCCGACAACCGAAGCTCAACGGCGCTGAACACACAAACGAAGGGGGCCCTCTTCCAAAGAGGGCCCCCTTCGTACGGCTGAGCGCCGCGGGCTTACCGCAGGCGCGCCATCAGGGCGTGCTCGACGAGCGTGATGAGCGCGCTCTTCGCGTCCGCGCGGTGGCGGGCGTCCGTGGTGATGATCGGGGTGTCCGGGCCGATCTGGAGGGCTTCGCGGACCTCGTCCGGGTTGTACGGCTGGTTGCCGTCGAAGCCGTTGAGGGCGATGACGAACGGCAGGCCGCTGTTCTCGAAGTAGTCGACCGCGGGGAAGCAGTCGGCGAGGCGGCGGGTGTCGACCAGCACGATCGCGCCGATGGCGCCGCGCACGAGGTCGTCCCACATGAACCAGAAGCGGTCCTGGCCGGGCGTACCGAAGAGGTACAGGATCAGGTCCTGGTCCAGGGTGATACGGCCGAAGTCCATGGCGACGGTGGTCGTCGTCTTGTCTCCGGTGTGCGTCAGGTCGTCGATGCCCGCGGACGCGGACGTCATGACGGCCTCGGTACGCAGCGGGTTGATCTCCGAGACGGCCCCGACGAACGTGGTCTTGCCCACGCCGAAGCCGCCCGCCACCACGATCTTCGCGGACGTGGTGGAGCGGGAAGGCCCTCCGCTAGAGCTTGCGAAGTCCACTGAGCACCCTTTCGAGCAAAGTCACGTCTGGCTGACCGCCGGCGTTCTCGTCGCCGCCGGGCTGATGGATGGCGACCAGGCCCGCCTCCGCCAAGTCGGCGACGAGGATTCTGGCCACACCGAGAGGGATCGTCAGCAGGGCCGAGATTTCGGCCACCGACTTGATCTCCCGGCAGAGGTTGCAGATCCGCTGATGCTCGGGCAACTGGCCCTGCATCTGATGCGGCTGCGCGGTGGTGTGCACGAGCGCCTCGATGGCGAGCTGGTACCGAGGCCTGGTCCGGCCGCCCGTCATGGCATAAGGGCGCACCAGGGGGTTGCTGGCGCCTCCCGCGGGGGAAGGCTCAGGGGAGCGCCGATGCGGCTGCACGGGCTGGATGCGCGGCGCCGGCGGCTGGTCGTACGGCGAGGGACCGGGACCCTGCGGGCCCTGGGGCGCGTACGGCTGCTGCCGCCGCGGGGTCGGTGCGGAGGGGAAGTTGTACCGGTTAGGCGAGTCGTTGCCGCCCTGGCCCTGGCCGGAGCCATAGGACCAGTTGCCCGAAGACGAACCGCCTGGGGGTGTTGCCACTTTCTCCTCCTCCGACTGTGCCGGGCCCATCACTGTGGAGCCGCGTCCCGAAACCTTACGGCCACGGGACGCCAAAACGCATCGCTTGTCTGCTAGTTGAGAAGGCTCCCCTGGAGCTCCGCACGCAGATCCGGCGTCAGGACCGTACCGGCTCGGTCCACCAGAAGGGCCATCTCGTACCCGATGAGACCGATGTCCGCCTCCGGATGTGCAAGTACCGCGAGGGAGGAACCATCGGAAATGGACATGATGAAGAGGAATCCCCGCTCCATCTCCACAACTGTCTGGTTCACGCTCCCGCCCTCGAAGATCCGGGACGCGCCCGCGGTCAGCGAGGTAAGGCCCGACGCGACGGCCGCCAGCTGGTCGGCACGGTCGCGCGGGAACCCTTCGGACATCGCCAGAAGGAGTCCGTCGGCGGAGACCACCACCGTGTGAGACACCCCGGGGGTGTTGTCCACGAAGTTGGTGATCAACCAGTTCAGGTTCTGTGCCGCCTGGCTCATCGGGCTCACACTAACGCTCCTGGTTGTAGGTGCTGTCAGGGCCGAAACCCTGGCCGTTCGTGTCACTTCCTGCGTTACGTCCCTGCTGGACGCCCCGGCGCAGGTTGCTCAGCCTGCCCCGGATGTCCTCGGGAGCGCGGGAGACCTGAGGGCCGCCCTGGGGGGTCGATTCCGCGGTGCCCTCGACCAGGTTGGCCTTGGGCACCCGCCGCGGCAGACCGGAGGAGGTGACTCCGCCCGCCTTGGGCTTCTTCAGCTGCTCGGCACGCTGCCACATCTGGTCGTTGGACGACCGCCAGTCGCCGGTGCCGGAGCCGTTGCCGCCACTGCCGTTGCTTCCATTGGTGCTGTTGTTGTCCGCCGGTGCCGGTGCCGGTGGTGCCGACGCGTCCCGGCCCGCGGGCGGCCGGCCGGTCCCGGTCCCGCTCGCGGTGGATCCGCGGCGGGGGAGCCCGGCGTCGGTGGATCCGCGGCGCGGAAGCCCGGCGTCGGTGAGCGCGTGGGCGGCGGAGGTGGCCGGTCCCGGACGCTCGAAGCCTACGCGGTCCTGCTCGGCCACGTCAGCGGCCTGCGCGGCTTCCGCTTCCGGAGCGTACTCGGACCGGTAGTCGTTCCGGTACGCCTCCTGCTGCGGCCAGTCGTCCTGGTGGGACTGCTCTTCGAAGGCCGAGAACGTGTCCCGCGGCGAGCCGTGGGCCGACTGGTGCTCCTCCTGGACCGGCTCCGTATAGGAGGGTTCCGGGTAGCCCGTGTTCGGCGGGAAGTACGTCTCCTCGTACGACGTCTGCTGCTGCTCCGCGTACGGCGTCTGCTGGTCGTATGTTGGCAGCTCCGGGTACGCCGCCGGTGCGCCGTCGTACGCGGCCTGGCCGTTGTCATAGGCCGGCTGCCCGTTGTTGTCGTAACCGGGCTGCGGGGCGAACTCCTCGTAGGACGGGGCCTCGCCCTCCGGACCGACCTGCGCCTGGGCCTCCAGGGCCGCACGGCGCTCCTCGCGCATCAGCGAGCGGCCCACCGGGTCCAGCTCGCGTATGTCGTCCGGGACCTCGGTGTAGCGGCTGTCGTCGAAGCCCAGCTCGGCGGCCGTACGCATCGGCTGCTGGCCCTGGAACTCCTCGGCCTGGAAGGCCTGCTGCTGCTCCGGGATGATCTGCGAGACCGTGAAGTCGTCGCGCTGCATCTGGTGCTCGCCGCCGCCACCGTGGGTGATCGCGTCGGGCAGCATGACCAGCGAGGTCGTACCGGCCTGCTCGCCCGAGGGGCGGAGCTGGACGCGGATGCCGTGCCGGTCGGAAAGCCGGCCGACCACGAAGAGGCCCATGCGCTGCGAGATCGCGGCGTCCACGGTCGGCGGGTTGGCCAGCTTGTGGTTGATGTCCGCGAAGTCCTCGGCGGTGAGGCCGATGCCCTTGTCGTGGATCTCGACCATGATGCGGCCGTCCGGCAGCCGGGTCGCGGTGACGCGGACCTTGGTCTGCGGGGAGGAGAACGTGGTGGCGTTCTCCAGGAGCTCGGCGAGCAGGTGCACGAGGTCGGTCACGGCACGGCCGTGGATCTCGGCCTCCGGGACGCCGGAGAGCTCGATGCGCTCGTACTGCTCCACCTCGGAGGAGGCGGCGCGCAGCACGTCGACCAGCGGGACCGGCTGGTCCCAGCGGCGGCCCGGCTCCTCGCCCGCGAGGACCAGGAGGTTCTCGCCGTTGCGGCGCATACGGGTCGCCAGGTGGTCCAGGCGGAAGAGGTTCTCCAGCTGGTCCGGGTCGGCCTCGTTGTTCTCCAGGTCGGTGATCAGGGTCAGCTGGCCCTCGATCAGCGACTGGTTGCGGCGCGACAGGTTGGTGAAGATCGCGTTGATGTTGCCCCGGAGCAGCGCCTGCTCGGCGGCGAGTCGTACGGCCTCGCGGTGCACCTGGTCGAAGGCGCGGGCGACCTCGCCGATCTCGTCCGTCGTGTTGATCGGGATGGGAGTGACACGTGTGTCGACGCGGCCCGGGTCGGTGCGCGAGAGCTGGTCGACCAGCATCGGCAGCCGCTGCTCGGCGACACCGAAGGCCGCGTTGCGCAGCTGGCGCATCGAGCGGCTCATCTGGCGTGCCATGAGACTGGCGATGATGAACGCGGCGAGCAGGGCGACGATGACGATGGCGCCGTTGAGGTAGGCGTCGCGCTGGGCGTCGGTGGCGATCTGGCCCGCCTCGTCGACCGCCCGGTTGATGAGCTCGTCCTCGACCTCGCCGTAGCCGTCGAACTTGAGGGTGGAGGCCGCCATCCAGGTGTCGGGCGTGATGCCCTGCTCAGCGAGGTTGTCGGGCGAGGTGCCGCTGCCGATGGCCCGGATCATGTCGGTCATCTCGGGCGGGGCCTTGTAGGTCCCGCCGGCCGCCTCGGTCTTGGTCTTCGCTTCGGCGGCCAGCTTCTTGCCCTCGGCGGTCTTCTCCGCCATCGCCTGGTTGAGTCGCGCGGCGTCCGCCTCCGTGCCACCGGAGACGTACTCCTGGACGGCGATGTTCTCCAGGTACGCGTACGAGGTGAACGCGGTGACCTGCTGCCCCTTGACCCGCTCGTCCGAGCTGGGCTTCACCAGGAGGTGCATGCCGATCGAGCGCTGCAGGGACGCGGCGCCCTTGGCCAGCGTGACGGCGTACACGGTGCGGCCGTAGCTCGTGATGTTGCCGGTGCCGAGGCCCAGCTCGTTCGAGAACTCCGCCAGGAGGTGCTCGACGGTGACGTAGCCCTCTTCGGTCTTCGTCGGGTTCATCGCGGCGGTGTAGGCGGTCTTGCGCAACTGGGCGAGCGTCGGCTCGGCGTCCTCCACCAGCTTCAGCCGGCGCTCCAGGCCCTGGCCGGCCGGCATGCCGACGACTTCCTCGTGGAAGGCGTCCTGCTTCTGGTCGGTGAAGGCGCGGGCCTGTTTGACCGTCGCGTTGTTCCGGTCGCCCTTGAGGAGTGGCTCGGCGGAGACGTCTCGCTCGTTGAGGAGTGCCTCGGCGTACTGCCCGGCGGAGTCGACGATCTTGGCGACCTTCTCCGCGTCCTGCGCCTCCTGCCAGGTGTCGATCGAGCTCTTCACCTGGAAGCCGCCCATGACGAGGCCGACCACCACGGGTATGAGCAGGATCGCGTTCAGCCTGGTGGGCACGCGCCAGTTGCGCGGAGACAGACGGCCGCCGCTCGGCGCGGGTGGGGCCGTCGGCTCCGAGCCGGGCATGTGTGCGGGTGCCGCTCCGCGCGGCGGCGGGGTGAAGTTGCCCCGTGCCGACGGCTCGGGACCGTTCTTGCTTCGCCTCACTCGACCAACAACCTCTCGGCTCGGCACCTTCTGTCGTGCCGCGTGTGTCTTCCGGCCCTTACTACTGGGCAGTTCTGGCATTCCAGCACGTCAGGGTGGGCTCTTCCAAACACTCGGAACCGAAGATTCCAAGTGAGGTAAGCCCCAGATAAAACGGTCATAAAGAGCGAGCCCCGCCAAAAGGCGGGGCTTTTGTGAGCACAGCGACACCAGACGACCGCGACGCGTGTCCATACCACTCGATATCTCTGTCGAAACGTTATGAACATCCGGGCCGACCGTGTCAAACGACACAGCCGGCTCCAGTGCGTCTACGACAACTGCCGTATGGCCTTGCCGACTTACGTGACAGCCCATGGTCCTCCGGACAGGCCCTAGCGCAGACGTGCCATCAGGGCGTGCTCGACCAGGGTGATCAGCGCGCTCTTGGCATCCGCGCGGTGGCGGGCGTCGGTGGTGATGATGGGAGCGTCCGGACCGATCTGCAGGGCCTCGCGTACCTCTTCGGGCGAGTACGGCTGGTGCCCGTCGAAGCCGTTGAGGGCGATGACGAACGGCAGGCCGCTGTTCTCGAAGTAGTCGACCGCCGGGAAGCAGTCGGCGAGACGGCGGGTGTCGACCAGCACGACAGCGCCGATGGCGCCGCGTACCAGGTCGTCCCACATGAACCAGAAGCGGTCCTGACCCGGCGTACCGAAGAGGTACAGGATCAGGTCCTGGTCCAGGGTGATACGGCCGAAGTCCATGGCCACCGTCGTGGTGGTCTTGTCCCCGGTGTGGGTGAGGTCGTCGATGCCCGCGGACGCGGACGTCATGACGGCCTCGGTACGCAGCGGGTTGATCTCCGAGACGGCACCCACGAACGTGGTCTTGCCGACGCCGAAGCCACCCGCCACCACGATCTTCGCGGAGGTGGTCGCCCGCCCTCCGTCAGAGCTTGCGAAGTCCACTGAGCACCCTTTCGAGCAGCGTCACGTCCGGGGCGCCGCCGTTGTTCTCGTCGCCACCCGGCTGGTGGATCGCGACGAGTCCGGCCTCTGCGAGGTCCGCGACGAGAATCCGTGCCACACCCAGCGGCATGGACAGAAGGGCCGATACCTCGGCCACCGACTTCACTTCACGGCAGAGGTGACAGATCCGCTGGTGCTCGGGGAGCAGCCCCATCAGCTCCGAAGGGTCGGCCGCTGTGCTGATCAGTGCCTCGATGGCAAGTTGGTACCGCGGCCTGGTCCGGCCGCCGGTCATCGCGTACGGACGTACCAGCGGCTGGTCGCCCTCGTCCTCGTACGGCTGGGCGTACGGATCGTGAGAGGCGGTGGGCGGGGTCATGTGGGTCCTCCGGGCGGACAGCAGGTCGGTCAGTCGTGCCGTCTGACGGGCCGGTGGGGGGAGGGCGGCCGGACGGTTTGTTCGTACGGTGAAAAACCCTTGCTAGTGGAGCAGGCTGCCCTGGAGCTCGGCACGCAGATCCGGTGTGAGCACTGCGCCCGCACGGTCGACGAGCAGAGCCATCTCGTATCCGACGAGGCCGATGTCGCAGTCCGGGTGCGAGAGCACCGCGAGGGACGAACCGTCCGAGACGGACATCAGGAAGAGGAAGCCGCGTTCCATCTCGACGACTGTCTGGGCCACTGTGCCGCCCTCGAAGATCCGGGAGGCGCCGGCCGTGAGTGAGGTCAGTCCGGAGGCCACGGCCGCGAGTTGGTCCGCGCGGTCGCGTGGGAAGCCTTCGGACATTGCCAGAAGGAGTCCGTCGGCGGAGACGACGACGGTGTGGGACACCCCGGGGGTGTTGTCAACGAAGTTGGTGATCAACCAGTTGAGGTTCTGTGCCGCTTGGCTCATCTGGCTCAACTAACGCTCCTGCTGGTGAGTGGGGCTGGGGAAGCTGCCGGTCTGGCCGGTTCCGGCCTGGCGGCCCTGCTGAATGCCCCTACGAAGATTGGTCAGCCGGCCGCGTACGTCATCAGGCGCACGGGAGACCTGCGGACCGCTTTGGTGCTGTTGCTGCTGAGCCGTCCCCGCGACGAGGTTCGCGCGGGGCACCCGGCGCGGCAGACCCGAGACGGTGACGCCACCCGCGGTGGGCTGGCGTACCCGCTCGGCCTGCCGGCCGAGTTCGTCATTGGGAGTGGTCCGCCAGGAAGAGGAGGCGGACGGTGCGGTGGCGGGCGCCGGGCGCTGCGGAGCCGCGGGAGCCTGTACGGGCTGCTGCGGAGCCGGCTCGCCCTGCGTGCCGTTGTCGCCCTGGGGCTGGTTGAACCAGTTGGTCTCCAGGGTGTCGTACAGCGGGGTACGTCCGTCGCCGGGACCGGCCGGCGGCAGCGACTCGGGCTCCGGGGGGAGCGCGGGACGCCGACGCGACTGCGGCTGCGGACGCTGGGGGCGCTGCGGGGGCCGGGTGCCGTTGGTCCCGGGCCGCTCGAACTGGCCGGTGCCCTGCTCGGCGTCCGGTCCCGGCGCCGGGTACTGGCCGGTGGAACCGCCCTCGTAGCCCGGCATCGCGAACTGGCCGGTGGAGGACGGGCTCTGCCCGGCGGCGGAGCCGTTCTGCCCGTTGGCGGAAGGATTCGGCGGACCGAAAACGTCCGGACGGACGAACTGACCGCTGCCCTGCTGCGTTCCCGCGCCGGGACGCTGGCTGTCGAAGTCCGGCCGCGGGAACTCGCCCGTGGAGCCGGGACCCTGATGGTCGTCGATCCGCGGCATCTGCGAGGTGGCGTCCGGCTCCTCGTGGCCACGCGGGGTGTCCAGCGAGGAACGCGGCACCGGCGGCTGCGCGTTGTCGTCGCTCCAGCTGGGCACCCGCGGCTGCGGGTTGCCGCCGGGCAGCTCCGCGCGCGGACCACCGCGCGGCGGCAGTTGCGGCTGCTGGGGCTGCTGCGGGCGACGGCCCTGCTCGGCGTTGCCGTTCGGGCGCTGCTGAGGCTGCGGAGGCGGCGAGGACACAGAACCGCGGTTGCCGCCGCCCATGGTGTCCTGGCGACCGCCGCCGAAGGCGTCCGGCCGGCCGTTGTCGGTGAAGTCGAAGCCCTGCGGCGCACCGGTACCGGCGGCTTGGAGGCCCTGCGGGGCGCCCGGCGCGGCACCGGCCGGAGTCGGCCTGCCCTGCGGGGGCTGCGGAGGCCCCGAGGACTGGGGACCGCGCGCTCCGCCGCCCGGGCCGGTCGGGCGACCGCCCGCGTCCGGCCTGGGCAGTGCCGCCCGGGGCCCGGTGCCGGCACCGACCTGACCGCGCTGCGGCCCGGCGTTGAGCCGTCCGCCACCACCGGCGGGAGCACCCGCGCCGAGGGCGGGACCACCCCCGGCGCCGCCACGACGGGCGGCGGCGACGCCGGCCGCGGCCTGCGCGGCGGCCGGGCCACCGGCGGCGGGAGCGCCCTGGCCCTGCTTGCCCGGAACCTTCTTGCCGCCCTGGGCGACATCGACGGGCAGCATGACCAGCGCGGTCGTACCACCGGAGTCGGACGGGCGGAGCTGGATGCGGATGCCGTGCCGCTGCGACAGCCGGCCGACCACGAACAGGCCCATGCGGCGGGAGACCGAGACGTCCACGGTGGGCGGCGAGGCGAGCCGCTCGTTGATCGCCGCGAGGTCCTCGGGCGAGAGGCCGATGCCGGTGTCGTGGATCTCGATCAGTACGCGGCCGTCGGGCAGCGCGTGACCGGTGACCTTGACCTTGGTCTGCGGGGAGGAGAACGAGGTGGCGTTCTCCAGCAGCTCGGCGAGCAGGTGCACGAGGTCGTTGACGACCCGTCCCGCGACCTCGGTCGTCGGGACCGAGGACAGCTCGATGCGCTCGTACTGCTCCACCTCGGAGGCGGCGGCACGAAGGACGTCGACGAGCGGCACCGGGCGGGTCCAGCGGCGGCCGGGCTCTTCACCGGCGAGCACCAGGAGGTTCTCACCGTTACGGCGCATGCGGGTCGCGAGGTGGTCGAGCTTGAACAGCGAGGACAGCTGGTCCGGGTCGGCCTCGCGGGACTCCAGCTCGGAGATGAGCGACAGCTGGCGCTGGATGAGGCCCTGGGAGCGGCGCGAGAGGTTGGTGAACATCGCGTTGACGTTGCCTCGCAGCAGCGCCTGCTCGGCGGCCAGTCGGACGGCCTCGCGGTGCACGTCGTCGAAGGCCGCGGCCACCTGGCCGATCTCGTCCTTGGAGTGCACACCGACCGACTCGACGGACGTGTCGACGTCCTGCGGGTCGGACTCGGACAGCTGCTTGACCAGCTCGGGCAGCCGGTCCTGGGCGACCTTGGTCGCGGTGTCCTGGAGGCGGCGCAGCGAGCGGATCATGGAGCGGGCCACCACGAAGGCGCCGACCAGCGAGACACCGAGCACCAGCAGGATCAGCGCACCGGAGATGATCGCTTCCTGCTCGGCCTCGTTACGCAGCTCGCGGGCCTTCTGCTCCATCTCGTTGAGCAGCGTGAGCTCGATCCTCGACATCTCCTGGATCTTGGCGGAGTCGGCGTCCACCCAGTCCAGGTACGAGCGCTTGTCGCGCAGCTGCAGACCGTTCTGGCGCTTGAGCACGCGGTCCGCGTAGTTGTCGGCCGCCTTGATGGTCGGGCTCGCGTCGTCGATCGGCTTGGTGAGCTTGGCCGAGTTGCCCTCGTAGATGCTGGCGAAGCTGGTGAGTTCGGCCTTCTGGTTGGCGAGGGCCGAGAGCCCGTACCGCCGGTCGTTCTCGGAGAGCTCGCCGAACGTGGCGTCGGTGGCCGGCAGGGCCGCGGCGATCACGGCGCGCTGGATGGACGCGTACTCCTTGGCGGAGGAGAAGGCGGCCAGGGAGCGCGTGCGCTGGATCATCTCCGGGTTGCTGGTCGCCTCCGCCATGTCCTGGGAGAGGCCCAGCAGCTGCTCGATGAGCCGGTGGTACGCCTCGATCGTCTGGGCGGAGTTCTGGCCGTCCTGGTAGGCGTCGTTGCGGATGCCGCTGAGGGTGTTCAGCTGGGTGGCGATGGCCACGACGTTGTCACGGACACCGTCGAGGTTCTCGTTGTTGCTCGTGTTGTCGAACTCGTGGGTGCCTTCCGCGAAGGCGGCACGGGCGCGGTCCGTCTTGTCCCGGGCGCCCTTGACCGTGTAGTCGGTCGCCTTCGCGCCGTGGGCGAGCGGACCGGCCGACTTGTCGCGCTCGTCCTGGAGCGCGGCGGCGAGTTCGGTCGCCTGCTTGGTCATGTCGGTCAGCAGCTTCATGTTCTCGAGCTGCTGGATCTCGTCCATGGTGTCGCTGATGCGCAGGGCGCCCAGCGAGGTCGCGGCGACCACGGGCAGCGCGAGCAGCGAGACCAGACGCGTGGAGATGCGCCAGTTACGCAGGGCTATTCGCGAGCCGGGTCCTGTGGAGCCCTTGGCCTTCGCCTTCGGCGGTGCGGCGGGCGGGGTGCCGGGAGCACCGTTCACCGCGCCTTGACCGCCCTTGGGCGCGCCGGGGCGCGAGGAGCGCTCACCTTTGTCGCCGGCCTGCGCCGGTCCCGGGTTCTGGGCGTGCTGGGGCGAGGAGCTGACTGCCCTGGGGCCAGTCCCGCCGTGCGGCTCCGGCTCCGCCGAAGCGCTGCCATCCCTCTTGAAACGTCCCTGCACTAGCGTCGCAACCTCTGGACCAGGCGCCTCTCCGCGTGAACGGCGAGACGGTGTCGGCGTCTTGGGAGCGCCCTGAAACGCGCTCCCATGGTGGTCGTGAGTGACCGGCGCAGGTTCCCCCTTCCCGCCGCCACTCGGCGCTGCGTTGCGCCCCCTGCGCGCCGGTTCGATCCCGCGGCGGTCCGTGGAATTCCAGCACAGTGCCGGATCTCCAACAAGGCCCATGGGTCATGCTGTGACCACCGTGACACTTTGTGAGGGCCGCGTCACAAGACGTAGAAAGTGATCTCGTCCATACCGGACGCATGTGTACGAGTCGCCCCAGGGTAAGCGGTGTCCCAGTCGCGATGATCAGCAGCGGAATGATGGCTTCAGTGGAGCTATGTCTGTTTCGTCAGGGTGAGGCCGAGGCCTGAATTAACCCATTTGGCCGGTGGTTCGTGAGGAAACTCACACACCGATCATGGAGTCTTCACGACTTGCCCCGGGAATTGCACGTTTAGCCTGACGCTTTACAGGGATGGCAAATCCGACAAGCCGCGCCCGCGCGAGGGTCCCCGAACCCCGCCCGGCGCCCGACCGACAGGGTGCAGAACCGCAGATGACGACGATGATGTTCCACAACATAGCCAACCCGCGACGCACGACGCTGGCGCACCTGGAGGACGCCGAGGAACTGCGGACGCCGGAGCGGCAGGAGCAGCCCGCCGAGTTCACCGCGCTTCCCGAGCAGACCGCCAACCCTCGGCGCACGATCCTGATGGACGTCCCGGTAGCAGCCGCGGTTCCGGAGTAGGCCTCCCGCGGGCCCCTCCCCGCGCAATTGCGCGAGGCCGCCCCTCTCTGCCGCGTTAGCCTGGAGCGTCAGACTCCGGCCAGTTCAGTGAGGGGCGCAGGCATCCCGTGCGCATCGCCAGGTTCTCCATCGACGGCAACGTCGCGTTCGGCGCGGTCGAGGGCGAGAGCCCTCCTGGATCGACGGACGGGCTCGTCCTCGACATCATCAAGGGCATTCCGTTCTCGGACTTCGAGCTCTCCGGCACGAAGGTGCCGGTGAGCAAGGTCCGGCTGCTGCCGCCCGTGCTCCCCAACAAGGTGGTGGCCTTCGGCCGCAACTACGCGGAGCACGCCAAGGAGCTGGGCAACGAGGTGCCCGACACCCCGTTCGCCTTCTTCAAGCCGTCCACCTCGGTGATCGGCCCCGGCGACGACATCGCGTACCCCTCCTTCTCGAACGAGCTGCACCACGAGGCCGAGCTGGCCGTGGTCATCGGCCGCATGTGCCGCGAGGTCCCGCGCGAGCGCGTCAAGGACGTCATCCTCGGCTACACCTGCGCCAACGACGTCACAGCGCGCGACGTCCAGAAGCGCGAGAAGCAGTGGGCCAGGGCGAAGGGCTTCGACAACTCCTGCCCGCTCGGCCCCTGGGTGGAGACGGACCTCGACCCGAACGACCTCACGATCCAGTGCACGGTCAACGGCCGGCAGCGACAACTGGGCCGTACGAGCGAGATGATCCACTCCATCGAGGATCTGATCGTGAACATCACCGAGGCCATGACGCTGCTCCCCGGCGACGTCATCCTCACGGGCACCCCGGCAGGGGTCGGCCCGCTGAACGTCGGCGACGAGGTCGCCGTCTCCATCGAAGGCATCGGCACTCTCACCAACAAGGTGATCAAGCGTGGCTAACGCGAACGTCCGCGTACGTTTCTGTCCGTCCCCGACCGGCAACCCCCACGTGGGCCTGGTCCGTACCGCCCTGTTCAACTGGGCGTTCGCCCGGCACAACGAAGGCACGCTGGTCTTCCGCATCGAGGACACCGACGCGGCCCGCGACTCCGAGGAGTCGTACGGCCAGCTGCTCGACTCGATGCGCTGGCTGGGCTTCGACTGGGACGAGGGCCCCGAGGTCGGCGGCCCGCACGCGCCGTACCGCCAGTCGCAGCGCATGGACCTCTACAAGGACATCGCCAAGAAGCTCCTGGACGCCGGCCACGCGTACTACTGCTACTGCTCCACCGAGGAGCTGGACACCCGCCGCGACGCCGCCCGCGCCGCCGGCAAGCCGTCCGGCTACGACGGCCACTGCCGTGCGCTGACCGACGAGCAGATCGCGGCCTACAAGACGGAGGACCGCGAGCCCATCGTGCGCTTCCGCATGCCCGACGAGGCGATCACCTTCACGGACCTGGTCCGCGGCGAGATCACCTACCTCCCGGAGAACGTGCCGGACTTCGGGATCGTACGGGCCAACGGCGCGCCCCTGTACACGCTGGTCAACCCCATCGACGACGCCCTGATGGAGATCACCCACGTCCTGCGCGGCGAGGACCTGCTCTCCTCCACCCCCCGCCAGATCGCCCTCTACAAGGCGCTGACCGAGCTGGGCATCGCCAAGGAGACCCCGGCCTTCGGCCACCTCCCGTACGTGATGGGCGAGGGCAACAAGAAGCTCTCCAAGCGCGACCCGCAGGCCTCGCTGAACCTCTACCGGGAGCGCGGTTTCCTCCCCGAGGGCCTGCTCAACTACCTCTCCCTGCTCGGCTGGTCGCTCTCCGCCGACCAGGACATCTTCACGATGGACGAGATGGTCGCGGCCTTCGACGTGACGGACGTGAACCCCAACCCGGCCCGCTTCGACCTCAAGAAGTGCGAAGCGATCAACGGCGACCACATCCGCCTGCTCGACCCGAAGGACTTCGCCGAGCGCTGCGCCCCCTGGCTGAAGGCACCCTTCGCCCCCTGGGCACCCGAGGACTTCGACGAGTCGAAGTGGCAGGCGATCGCCCCGCACGCCCAGACCCGCCTCAAGGTCCTCTCCGAGATCACGGACAACGTCGACTTCCTGTTCCTCCCGGAGCCGGCCTTCGACGAGGCGTCCTGGACGAAGGCCATGAAGGAGGGCTCGGACGCCCTCCTCCGTACGGCCCGCGAGAAGCTGGACGCGGCCGACTGGACCTCGGCCGAGTCCCTGAAGGAGGCCGTCCTGGCCGCCGGCGAGACCCACGGCCTCAAACTCGGCAAGGCCCAGGCCCCGGTCCGCGTCGCCGTCACCGGCCGCACGATCGGCCTGCCCCTCTTCGAATCCCTGGAGATCCTGGGCAGGGAGAAGACGCTGACCCGCATCGACGCGGCGCTGGCGAAGCTGACCGCGTAGGCACCACGCGCGAAAGGGGCGGCTCCCGGTTCGGGAGCCGCCCCTCTGACATGGGTTCAGACGGCGTCGTTCTCGTCGACCAGGTAGTGGCTCTCGTCGAAGATTTCCAGCACGACGACGACCATGATCGCTCCGGCCACCATGTACTCCAGCATCATGCCGGGGGCCACGTACGCCTTGCGCAGATGCTCGTCCGGGCCCAGCTGGGCGGTCGAGTTCTTGCGGAACGGGTCACGTGCCAGTACGCGCACCGCCCTGTCCAACTGGGTCCGGCGCTCTCCGGGCAGGGCGTCGTACGCCGCCTGGGCCTCGACGGTGAACTGGACGCGGTAGTCGGTCATCGCGAGTAGCTCGGTCCTTCACTCGTTGGGCCCACCACGTTACGGCATGCACCGGCCGTGCAGCCTCCGCTCCGTCCAACCTGACCTGCACCTTCCCGCGGCAGCGCCACCGGACCGCTCCACGGGCGTGACCGCGACGGTCACGATCCCGCAGGGGCAGACGTACCGGGCCATGTCCGGCTGGAGCGTGCTCAGCCAGGACGCCGACGGTGCCCTGCACGTGCTGCGTGCCGCCGCCGACGGCGCCACCACCGACCTTCCGGTCACCGGCCTGCCGCCCGGCGCGCAGCCCACCGGCACGTACGTGACCGGTGGCTCGGTCCGCCGCCTGGCCGTCACCTACACCCTGGACGGCACCGCCTCGACGGGTCTCGTCGACCTCGCGGACGGCACCTTCCGCACGTACGCCACGAACGTCGGCACCGGACCGTCCCTCACCTTCAACGACCGCTGGCTCGTGGTGAACAGGAAGTCGGTCCGGGTGGACTCGGCGCCCGGCACCGAACCCGCCGCGGTCAGCTTCCCCGTCAACCCGCTCGCGGTCGTGGGCGACCACATCCTCAGCGGCAGGCCGGAGTTCAGCTCCGGGGACGCCGACCTGGCACTCACCGCCGTCTCCCTCGGCACCAGGCGCGCCATCCTCGACTACGCCAACGGCGCCCACCTCGCGACCCCGGACGGCGGCCTGCTCACCACCGCCGGGAAGTCGAGCGGCGACCGGCACGTGTACCGCGTCCTGCCCGCCGAGGGCGACGACTTCTCGGTCGAGCCGGTGTTCACCGTCCCGCCCTCCCGCGCCAAGGTGGACGGCCTGATGCTCGCGGGCGGCGAACTGCTGATGTTCGGCGAGGCGAACGGCAACGCCGCCGCGTACGTCGTTCCGCTGGACGCCGCGGGGAAGCCCACCGGCCCCCAGGTCCGCCGCAGCCCGTACCTCGCCACCTCGCCGTGTCTCGGCGGCGACGCCGCCTGCCCCCAGCTTGAGGCCCTCGGCGACGGCCGCTTCGCCTTCCTGTCCACCGGCACGGACGGCGAGAACGTGCACGTCGCAGGGCTCGACACCGTCACCTACAGCACCGAACCGACCGGCGACTCCGGCGGCCGTCTCGGCACCGGCAGCGGCCGCTACGTGCTCTACAACGGCGGCTCCGCCGGTGTGCAGAAGGTCACCGACTCCCCGCGCGGCACCGACAGCGAGACCGCGCTGAGCCGCACCCGCACCGCCGCGGCGATCTGGGGCCAGCGCCTGTGGACCCCGGGAGGCACCCAGGGCAGCGTGGTCGCGTACGACCTCAAGGCCAAGCGGAACGTCTCCACCGTGAACACCGGCGCCCCCTGCGCGCCCAGCGAGCTCCAGGCCGTCAACACCTGGCTGTACTGGACCTGCGGCAGCGCGGGACCCGCCGGTGTCCACGACCGGGCGACCGGCCGAAACATCACCGTCCCGGCAGGCCCGGTCCGCCTCGCCGACGGCTACCTGCTCCGCGAGAACCGCACCACGCACGAACTGCAGCTCACGGACTTCCACACCGGTACGCCGACCACCCGGACCGTGGCCGTACTGCCCACGGCCGACCAGAACACGGGCGGCAACAGCGGCCGCTGGACCGTCGACCGCTTCGGCGGCAACATCGCGTACCTCACCGGCGAGGGCAAGGTGGCGCTGGTCACCGCGGGCGTGCCCACCTCGCCGCTCGCGGTGACCGAGGCGCAGACGGACCCCCAGCCGGTCCCGACCATCGCGAACCCCTGGTAGCCCGTGTGGCGGCTCAGTAAGCCGTCGAACCGGACCCTGACCCTGAGCAACAGCTCAGGCATCACGGTCCGCACGCTCACGGGAGCCTCCACGGCCGCCGCCGTCCGCCCGTCCTGGGACGCCAGGGCGGACAACGGCACCCGCGTGCCCGGCGGCACCTACACCTGGAAACCCACCGCCGAGGCCCGCGACACCCAGGGCCCCGACCTGACGCTCACCGGCACGACGACCGTCAACTGACAGACACGGCGGACGGCCCGGCGCTACCGTCGGACCATGACGATCAAAGCCGTGGTGTGGGACGTCGACGACACGATCTTCGACTACACGACGGCCGACCGCGCCGGCATGCGCGGGCATCTCGCCGCGGAGGGCCTGCTCGACGGCTCCGCGTCCGTGCTCCCGCTGCTGCGGGCGGGGATCGAGGGCCCGGTCAACG
>NZ_JBFAHW010000171.1:0-16310 GCF_040654355.1 Streptomyces sp. NPDC050704
CTCCGATCGGCCCGCGTTTGCACGTGGGGGGGGGGGCGGCGGGTAACCATTCGGCGACCGCGGGGGTGGCGCCCCCCCCGGGCGGGGGGCGCGTCGGCGACGGGCGGGGTCAGCTCGTGGCGGGGGCGCCGACCACGGCGAGGGTGCCGGCCAGGTACGCCTCCCGGGAGGCGCGGCGCTGGATCTTCCCGCTGGACGTCTTGGGGATGGTTCCGGGGTGGACCAGCACGACGTCGCGCACCGACAGGCCGTGGGCCTCGCCGATCGCGCTGCGGATCAGGTCGATGACCTTCTCGGCCTCGCCCGCCGCCTCCGGGGCCGACTCGGCGACGATCACGGGCTGCTCGCCCGCCACGTCGTCCTGCGGTCCGCCCGCCACACCGCCGCCGTCGACCGAGAACGCGGCGGTGCAGCCGGGCCGCAGCGACCAGTGGGACATCTCGGCGGACAGCTCCAGGTCCTGCGGGTAGTGGTTGCGTCCGTCGATGACGATCAGGTCCTTGAGGCGTCCGGTGACGAACAGTTCGCCGTCACGCAGGAATCCGAGGTCGCCGGTCCGCAGAAAACGGCCCGTACGGTCCTTGCGACCGGAGTCCTGCCCATTGGCCTCATTGACCCCATTGGCCCCGTTGGCATCCTTCAGCGTGGCCCGGAAGGTCTCGCGGGTGGCGAGGGCGTTGCGCCAGTAGCCCTTGGCGACGCTCGCGCCGCCCACCCAGATCTCGCCGACCTCGCCGTCGGGCAGTTCTTCCTGCCGCTCGGGGTCGGCGATCACCACGGTGGTGCCGGCGCCGGGCCGGCCGGAGCTGACGGCCGCCGCGTCCTCCGCACCGGCGTGCGGCCCGGTCTCGGTGGCCTCGATGAGAGTGGGCGGAACCCCCACCGTGGCGCCGGTGACCATCAGCGTGCCCTCGGCCAGGCCGTAGCACGGGTAAAGGGCCTCGCGGCGGAAGCCGACGGCGCCGAAGGTCTCGGTGAACCGCCGCAGCGTGGCCGCCCGCACCGGTTCGGCGCCGTTGAAGGCGACCTTCCACCGGCTCAGGTCGAGGCCGTCGAGCAGGTCGGGCGTGGCGTGCTTCAGGCACAGTTCGTACGCGAAGTTGGGGGCGCCGCTGGTGTGCGGGCGGAAGCGGCTGACGGCGTTCAACCAGCGCCCGGGCTGCTGCAGGAAGTGCAGCGGCGAGAGGAGCGTGGTGGTCGCGCCGAGGTAGACCGTGTTCAGGACCGGTCCGATGAGGCCCATGTCGTGGTAGACGGGTAACCAACTGACGAACAGTTCGTGGTCGTACTCCGCGATCATGTCCGGGGTGTGGCCCATCCGCTCCGTGATGACCCGCTCGTTGTCCAGCAGGTTGCCGTGGGTCACCATCACGCCGCGCGGGGCGGAGGTGGAGCCGGAGGTGTACTGGAGGAAGGCGACCGAGTCGGCGGTGAGATCGGGTTCGCGCCAGGAGCCGGCCGCCTCGTCGGGGATGTCCTCGGTGGCGACGCAGGTGATCTCGGCCAGTTCGGGCAGGTGTTCCGCCATGGTGCCCAGAGCGGCGATCACCTCGCGGCCGCCCAGGATCACCTGGGCGTCCGCGTCGGCCATCAGGCGCCTCATCCGGGTCAGGGCACGGTGATTCTGCGACCGCCCCCGCGGCGGAACACCCGGCACGGCGACGACCCCGGCCGAGAGACTGCCCAGGTAGGCGCAGATGAACTCGAGGCCGGGCGGATACAGCAGCATGGCGCGGGAACCGGCCAGGCCGCGCTCCTGCAGCCAGGCGGCGACGGCCCGGGACCGAGCGGCCAGACGCCCGTACGAGATGTCCTGGATCTCTCCGCCGCTGTCCCCCGTGACGAGGTAGCGGTAAGCGGTGCGGTCGGGCTGATTCGAGGCGTGCGAGGTCAGTATGTCGACCAGGGAACGAGCCATGTGACGAGTCTCCGCAAAAGTGGTCGAGGAAACTGGAGTTCGAGGGCTGCGTCGTACGTGCACGCAGAAGCCGTGGCCGCCCTGGCCCCCTTGCCAGACCGTCCGTCTCTCGACCACACGCCCGACGAGTCGCGGTCATGACTCCGCCGACTCCCCGTGCCCCCCGTTCAGCTTGCTACCAACGCGTAGCACCCTAACAAGTCCCATCGGTCCGGCGGGCCGAACCGATGTAAACCCTGGGTATCCAACCGGAGTTGGACATCTGACAACCTATAGCGGAAAGGTGCCGCTCGCCCAGGCCTCCCCGCCGTCGGCCGCGCGGCCGACGTCACGTCACGTCACGTCACAGAGTTGTCAGACGGCGACCAACTCCAGTCCGTAGTAACCGCCGCCCACCGGGTAGGTCTTGGCGAGGCGCCATCCCGAGTCCGTGAAGAGGGCGTCGTATTCGTACAGGTCGCGTTCCATGCCGTTCGTGATGGAGAGCATGGCCATGTCCGCCCGGGTGACGAAGTCGGGCTTGCCGATCTCGCCGATGACCATCTCCACGACCAGCGCACGCCCTCCCTCGTTCACCGCGGACCGGCAGTTGCTCAGGATGGCCGTGCATTGGGTGTCGTCCCAGTCGTGCAGGATCGTCTTCAGAAGGTAGAGGTCCGCAGCGGGGACCTCGGTGAAGAAGTCACCGCCCACCGCGGAGAAACGGTCGGACAGGCCGCGCTTCTCGGCCTCTTGGCGTGCGCCGTTGACGACGTGGGGCAAGTCGAGGACCTGCCCGAGCAGTTGGGGGTTCGCCTCCATCAACGCCAGGACGAAATCACCGTTCGCGCCACCGACGTCGACCACGGTGGACACCCCGGCGGTGTCGACCGCGGCGGCGGCGCCCTTCGTCACCAGACCGGACAGGTCTCCCATCGACTGGGCGAAGAGCGCTGCTTCTTCGGCGTTCTCGGGCAGCGCGAAATAGTCGAAGATGTCCGCTCCCAGCGCCTTCTTCGTCTGGGTGCCGCCCTGCCGCACCGCCTCGGGGAAGTGCGCCAGGGACTGCCAGTGCGCGTGTCCGGCCTGGACCAGTATGAAAGAGCGCAGGGAACCCGGCGCATCCGCGCGCAGCACCTGGCCGCGCCCGGTGAGACCGAATCGATGGTCCCCCTCGTGACTCAGCACGCCCAACGCGGCGGCCGCGCGCATCAGACGGTAGGTGGTCCGCGGATCACTGCCCTCGCGCTCGGCCACCTCCTCGGCCGTGACGGCACCGTCGGCGAGGTGATCGGCTATGTGCAGTGCGGCCACCGCATGCAGAGTCTGGACAACGACGCCGCCGCTGAGCATCTCGAAAACAGCGGCGGCGTCCGCTGCGGGGTCGCTCGGCGCGCTGTCGGTGCCACGCGTCATGTCGGTCATGAAAGTCGGAACCCTCTCGTTGTCCGGGCTGGGCCGGAGGCGGTGGAAACAGAAAAGAGCAGGGGAAAGCGCCCCAGAAGGGCGCGGGGCTGTGACGTTGTGCGACTCCGCCACACGGGCACGGCCCGCCACGACGGACCCGCGGACGAGGACGCCGCCGCGACGGCACTTCCCGCGGAGCGCTCACCGTGGAGCACTCAACGCGGAGCACTCAACGCGGCTTGCGGACCCAGGCTCCGACCATCGTGGGAGCCACCTGGTACAGCAGTTCGTCACTCCGCATGCGCTCTTCCATGGTCGCGAAGAACCGTTGCGCCCGCTCCTGGGTGACGACGCCGAGCCGCAAGGCGGCCGGCAGCGTACTGCGCAGCACTCCCAGTCCGATCTCCATGCCGCCGTCCTTCCGGAAGGACATGCCACCCGACTGCCGGCACTCGGCAGGTTCCGGTACCCCGGCCGCCCGGAAGATCTCCGGAAGCTTCGGGCCGATGAGCGGCTCCTTGCCACCGGCCCGCAGGGTGGCCATCAGGACGTCCCGAGGGAGGTCGCCGTCCTCGAACGACGGAAGCGTCTCCCAGGTCCGCAGGTCGTAGTCCTGCACGACCAGCAGGCCACCGGGTGCCACGGCCTCGTACATCTTGCGGACCGCCGCGACCGGGTCCCGCAGGTGCAGCAGGACCAGCCGGGTGAACACAACGCCATAAGGGCCGCCCGGTATCCGGTCGGCCGCCTCGATGTCGAGTTCGCGGAACTCGAAACTTCCGCCCTCCTCGTCCCGCAGCCGTCGCAGCGACTCGCGGCCGAGTACGCCGTCGATGTCCATCCCGGTCACCGTCGCGGAGGGGCCCGCGAGCCGCCGGAACTGACGCATCACCTCACCGGGGCCCGATCCGATGTCGAGACAGCGCGCACCCTTGGGGACGCCCGCCCGGCGCAGGATCATTTCCGTCGCTTCGGCCCACACCTGGGCCTGCCGACGAAGACGCTCGTACTCCTGCTCGGTGGCACCCAGAGCGTAGCCATCGTCAGGACCGGGTATCGCACATCCGCTGCCGTGGCTCACGTGCCGAACCTCCGGACGGCCGGGTGAAAGCCGCAGGAGCCGCAGGAGCCGCAGGAGCCGCAGGAGCCGCAGGTCAAGATGACGCAGTCGTTCTGAACTGTCACAGCACTTCCGTAAAAAAGCGTGGCGGAACACATGCCGAGCCGCGTACAGCGAGCGGGTCGGCCTCTTCGTCTCCCATGCTGCGTCCGGGTTCTGATCAATGACAGACCAGACAGTGCTCAACCAGTACCCAAGAGTCGCCGGCCTCACCCCGTGGGCGCCGGGCCCGTGGAGTCGCGTACCACCAACGCATGGCCCGTGGGCTTCCGGCGGGGCCGGGAGGCAGGTGGCCTGAGTGCCAGCGCGAGAGCCTGCCGTCCCATCTCGGCGAGTGGCAGCCGGACGGTGGTGAGGCCCGGGGCGAGGTCCGCCGCGAACGACACGTCGTCGAACCCGGCGACCGACATCCGGTGCGGGACCGGTACGCCGTGGGCGCGGAGAGCGGACAGGACGCCGATGGCCATGGCGTCGTTGAGGGCGACGATCGCGGTGGTGTCCGGGTGCTCGCGCAGGATCCGCTCGGCGGCTTCACGGCCGCCGTCGCGGGTGAACTCGGCGTGTACTACCGGAAGTTCACAGGAGGATGAGGCAGAGAGCGAGGCCGATGCCGATGCCGATGCCGAGAGCGAAGGCACGACCGGGTCCGAGGGCGGACCCGCCCGGTCCACCGCGGCCGCCACGCCCGCCAGCCGGTCGGCGACGGTCGACAGCCGCACGTCCCCGGCCGCCACCGCGATGCGGCGGTGCCCGAGCGACAGCAGATGCCCAGTGACGGTCTCGGCGCCCTCCTTGTTGTCGGGGCGTACCGCGTCGGCGCCGAGGAAGTGCCGGCCGATCACGGTGAGCCGGCCGCCGGTGTCCTGGAAGGCGGACAGTTCGGCCTTGGACTCGGCCTCCATACGCGGGTCGACATATCCGGAGCCCGCGATGATGATGACGCCCACGCGCTGGGCGATCAGATGACGGATCTGCCGCGCCTCGTTCTGCGGATTCCGGCCGGACTGACAGATCTGGACGATCAGATTCCGTTCGTCCGCCGCCTGTACGACACCGCCCGCGATCTCCGAGAAGTACGGGTCGTCGATCTGATGGACGACCAGCCCCACCGTGGACGCGGTCCCGCCCGCCAGGGTGCGCGCATGCGGATTGGCGACATAGCCGAGCTCCTGCGAGATGCGGCGCACCCGCGCGGCGACCTCCTCGCGCACCCCGTCCCGTCCCGCGAGCGCCCGGGAGGCGGTGGTCAGTGATACGCCCGCACGCTCGGCCACATCGGCGAGCCGCAGTCGCGATCGGGGTCTCGGCATCCGTCACCGCCTCTGAACAGGGCCTTCCGAACTGGTCCTTGCACGACGGTTGTCCAACTGATGTGACGTGGATTACATGGTACGCAAGCGCTCGCGAAAGCGCTTTCGAACGGCGGACAGTGCCTGCGGACAAGGGGAGTCCAGCGATGAGCACAACCAAGCGCCTGTCATGGAGAGTTGCCGCCCTCGCGTCCGCCACGGCACTCGCGGCCAGTGGCTGCGGATCGGGCGGCGGCTCGGAGGACTCACCCGACGATCCCATCACCATCGGCGTCTCGCTCCCGCTCACCGGGGACTTCTCGGAGCCCGGCAAGGGCGTGGAGCGCGGTTACAAGGCATGGGCGAAGATCGTCAACGACAAGGGCGGACTGCTCGGCCGCAAGGTGGAGTTGAAGATCCTCGACGACCAGTCCAGCGCCGACCGGGTGGTCTCCGACTACGAGCAGCTGATCGGCAGGGACCAGGTCGACCTGGTCTTCGGCCCGTTCTCCACCCGGCTCGTGGTGCCCGCGGCCCGGGTGGCGGAGGAGTACGGCCTGCTCTTCGTCGAGCCGGCCGGCGCCGCCCCGGAAGTCTTCAAGCAGGGCTTCAAGAACCTCTTCTACGCGGCCCCGGCCGTCGCAAACGACCACTACAACCACCTCGCCGACCACATCCTGGCCCTGCCGGCGGCCGAGCGTCCCAAGACCGTGGCGTACGCAGCGATGGACGACCCCTTCGCCCAGGGAACGGCGTACGGACTCAAGGAGAAGCTGGAGAAGGCCGGCATCAGGACCGTCGTCGACGAGGTCTACCCGCCCAACACCACCGACTTCGGCTCCATCGCCGCGAAGATCGCCTCCTCCAAGGCCGACATGGTGGTCGGCGGCTCGCAGTACCAGGACGGCGTGAACCTGATCGTCGCCCTCCAGCAGCTCAACTACCAGCCGAAGATGGCCGCCTTCTCCACCGCTCCCACGGAACCGGAGTTCGCCAAGGCCATCGGCAACAAGACGGAGGGCATCCTCGCGCCCACCGGATACACCCAGCAGGCGGACTACCCGAGCAACAAGGAGTTCGTGAAGGAGTACACCGAGCAGTTCGGCAACGCCCCGGAGGAGGACCAGGCGAACGCCTACACCACCGGACAGGTCGTCGCCGCGGCCGTCGAGGCCGCCGAGTGCGCCTCCCAGGACGAGGAGTGCCAGCAAAAACTCGTCGACTGGCTGCGTGAGAACGAGGTGGACACCGTCGTCGGTCCGCTGAAGTGGGACGACAAGGGCCGTCCGCAGAGCGCCCACATGATCCAGCAGTGGATCGACGGCGAGATCCAGATCGTGCTGCCGGCGGAACAGAAGGAAGCAGACCTGGTCCACCCCAAGCCGAAGTGGTGATGCCCGCATGCTGCTGGCCCTGCCGTCCGCGAGCCTCGTCTTCCAGAGCATCGTCCTCGGCGTGCTGCTGGGAGGGCTCTACGCCCTCCTGGCGGCCGGCCTGACCCTCTACTTCGGCGTCATGCGCGTGGTGATGATCGCCCACTCCGCATTCCTGATCCTCGCCGCGTATCTCGCCTGGTACGCCCACCGGGAGACCGGCGTCGACCCGCTCCTCACCCTCCTCGTCACCGTCCCGCTGTTCTTCGTCGCGGGTGTGGCCATGCAGCGGCTGCTCCTCACCCGGCTGCGCCCGGCGACGCTCACCATGATGTCGGTACTGCTGACCTTCTCCGTCGCCCTCGTCATCGAGGGACTCCTCGGGTACGCCTTCTCCGGCACCCAGCGCCGTATCCGGCTCGGCTACAGCTCCGCGAGCCTGGAGTTCTTCGGCGCCCGGATCGCGGTGGTCAAGTTCATCGCGTTCGGTCTGGCGGCGGCCGCGCTGCTCGGCCTGTATCTGCTGATGAAGCACAGCCGGTTCGGGCAGGGGCTGCGGGCCACGATCCAGCACCGGGACGCCGCCCGGCTCCTGGGGATCGACACCGACCGGATCGCCGGGTACGGCTTCGGACTCGGCCTCGCCACCGCGGCCGTCGGCGGCACGGCACTCTCGCTCGACACGACCATCTACCCGTCGCTGCACTGGCACTGGATCGGCCCGCTGATGGCGATCATCGTCGTCGGCGGCCTCGGCAGCGTGCCCGGCGCGGCGATCGCCGCCATGACCCTCGGCCTGATGCAGAGCCTGCTGCAGCTGGAACTCAGCACGACCTGGGCGCAGACGGTGTTCTACGTAGCGCTCTTCGCCACCTTGGCCGTCCGGCCGCAGGGATTCTTCGGGGGTCGGCTTGCCCAGAGATTCTGACCGCCGAAGCCCGTGGCGCCCGGCCCTTCAGCTCGGGGCCATGGCGGCCGCGGTCGCCGTCGCGCTGTCCTTCCCGTCCATGGCCCCGAGCCCGTACGAGCTGACCGTGGGCATCGCCATCCTCAACTACGCGGTGCTGTCCACCTCGTGGAACTTCGTCGGCGGCTTCACCGGCTACATCTCCCTCGGCCACGGCGCCTTCGCCGGACTCGGCGCCTACGGAACCGGACTGCTCGTCACCAAGGCCGAACTGCCCTCCTTCCTCGCGCTGTTCACCGCCGCGGCCCTGGTGGCGGTGCTCGCCGTGCCGGTCGGATACGCCGCTCTGCGGGTGCGCGGCGCGTCCTTCGTCATCGTCTCGATCGCCCTCGTACTGATCCTGCTGCTGGTCTTCCAGAGCTGGTCCTCGTTCACCGGCGGCTCCCGCGGCCTGGTCGTACCACGGCCGTTCCCGGGCATGCTCCGCTCCGAGCACCACGAGGTCTTCTACTTCCTGTTCCTCGGGCTGCTCGCGCTCGCGCTGGGGACCTGGTGGATCATCGACCGGTCCCGGTTCGGCATGGGGCTGAAGGCGATCCGCGAGGACGAGGACAAGGCCCAGTCCCTCGGCACCCCCACCTACACGTACAAGCTCGTCGTCTTCGTGGTCTCCGCGACCTTCACCGCGCTGGCCGGCGGGCTCTACGGGCTGTGGTTCGGCGACCTCGACCCGGTGTTCCAGTTCTCGATCCTGAGCGGGGCGTACATGGTCCTGATGGCGCTCCTCGGTGGCGTACGCCATCTGTACGGGCCACTGCTCGGCGCCCTGATCGTCGGGTACGGCCTCGAGTACTCCAAGCTGGAGTACGGGGACACCCCGCTGCACCTGGTCTTCGCCGGACTCCTGCTCGGCGTCGTCGTGATGTTCATGCCGGACGGCGTCATCCCGGCCGCCACCGGCCTTCTCGCCCGCGTCTTCAAGACCGGCGAGACCTCCATTCGCGAGGTCACCGCCGCCGAACTGCGCGAGGAGCGCGAGGCGGATCCCACGCCGGACTCGCGGGACCCGAAAAGGGAGGTCAGACAGTGAGCTCGGAAGAGGCAGTGGGCGCGGAGGAGAGTGAGCCGGGGCTCGCGACCGTCGGGCTCACCAAGGCCTTCGGCGGAGTCACCGCCCTGGACGCCGCCACCGTGTCGTTCCGGCACGGCAAGGTCAACGCCCTGATCGGACCGAACGGCTCCGGCAAGACCACGTTCTTCAACTGCGTCACCGGCATGATCCGCCCTGACGCGGGCCGCACGACGTACCGCGGCCGGGACATCACGGCCAAGCCGTCGCACCGGATCGCCCGGGCCGGCATCGGGCGCTCCTTCCAGCTCTGCCGGGTCTTCCCGCGGATGACGGTGCTGGACAACCTGCTCGTCGCCGTACGCCCCGCGAACCTCGCCGCCCAGCTCGCGCGCGCCCGCCGCCGCGAGGAGACGGAGCGCGCCCGGGGCTGGCTGGCCCGTATGGGCATCGAGCATCTGGAGAACGCGGAGGCACGCAACCTCTCCTGGGGGCAGCAGAAGCTCCTCGAACTGGCCGGGGTGCTGATGAGCGACCCCGAGCTGATCCTGCTGGACGAACCGGCCGGCGGGGTGAACCCCGCACTGATCGACCGCATCTGTGATCTGGTGCGCGAACTCAACGCCGAGGGGAGGACCTTCCTGATCGTCGAGCACAACATGGACCTGGTGATGAGCCTCAGCGACCACATCGTCGTGTTCGACCGCGGCCGGCCGATCGCCGAAGGCCCGCCCTCGGTGATCCAGTCCGACGAACGAGTCCTCGGGGCATACCTTGGCGTCTGACTCTGTCTCCTCTGCCTTCTCCGCCGGTTCCGACTCCTCGTCCGATTCCGGCTTCCTTCTCGAACTCGACGACATCCGCGCCGGGTACGGACGGGCGGCCCTGGTGCTGCGCGGCCTGACGGTCCGGGTCCCGCCCGGTTCCGTGGTCTGCCTGGTCGGCCCGAACGGCGCGGGCAAGTCCACCGTGCTGAAGGTCGCCAGCGGGCTGCTCGCGCCGCGCTCCGGCCGGGTCCTGGTCGACGGCGAGGACGTCACCGGCCGCGGACCGCAGCAGCTGCTCGCCGCCGGAGTCGCCCATGTCCTCCAGGGACACAGTGTCTTCCGGGAGATGACGGTCGCCGAGAACGTGCTGCTCGGCGGCTACACGATCAAGGACAAGGCGGTCGTCGCCGAGCGGGTCGACTTCGTACGCGATCTCTTCCCGCTCGTCGCCGAGCGCTGGACAAGCCTGGCCGGACTGCTCTCCGGCGGCCAGCAGAAGCAGGTGGAGTTCGCCCGCTCGCTGATGGTCAGGCCCAGGGTGGTGCTGCTCGACGAGCCGTCCATGGGGCTCGACCCGAAGACGACGGGCATCGTCTTCGAGCAGATCGTCCGGATGCGGGAGGCGGGCACGGCCGTACTGCTCGTCGAGCAGAACGCCCGCCGCGCCCTGGAGACCGCCGACATCGGCTGCGTACTCGACCTCGGACGGGTCCATATGTCCGGCCCCGCACGGGAGTTGCTGGCCGACCCGCAACTCGGCGAGCTCTACCTGGGAGGCCGGCCCGCGCAGCCGCCGGCCGCACCCAAGCGGTGACGCGGGCAGGACACGCGGACAAGCAAGGTGCTGAGCGCTCTCGCAACTGCCTCGCAAAGGAGCGAGCGACATGGCCAAGCGCAGACGACGACGGTATGCGGGAGCGGCCCTTGCCGCTCTCCTGACAGCCCTCACGGCTCTGGCGGCGGCACCGGCCGGGGCACATGACGACGGCCGGCCTCCGCCACCCGCCGTGCACCCCGGACTCAGACCCCACCTCGCCGCCCACTACGACTTCGAGCATCCCGTCCCCGGCAACCGCACGCGGGAACGCGACCTGGGCTTCTCCGGCACCGACATCGACCTCGTCAACGGCGGCGCACGGATGCGCACGGCGGACGGCGCACACCACGGCAGCCGGGCCTCGCTCCAGGTACGGCAGATCACCCCGGACGCGGCGGGCGACGACGACTGGAAGGCGGGCGTGTACGCCGCCTCCGGCGTCCCGACCCTCAACGCCTTCAACGCGGTCAAGGGGACCACCGTCATGGGGTGGTTCAAGATGACCGGCCAGAACCCGAGCCCCAACAGCAACACGGCGAACCCGGACGACCTGTACAACGCCATCGGTCTGGCCGGGGTCCTCTCCGGCGACTCCGACGGGCACGCGGTCCGCGCCCTGCTGGAGCTGATCCAGGTCAACGGCGAACTGCGTCTTGTCGCCCTCGGACGGCGCGTCGACGGTGCGAGTTCGCAGACCTTCGCCGCCGCCGCGGACTGGCGGACCCTGCTGCCGCCCGGCGAGTGGGTCTTCCTCGCCGCGACCTTCGACTTCACCACCGGAACCATGGCGCTGTACCGCAACGGCGAGCGCCTGGACGGCTTCTACGCACTGCCCGGCGACCCCTGGGACCTCTCGGGCCCCGGCCCGCACCGCACCTCCCCCACCGACCCCCGAGGCATCAAGATCGGCGGCAGCTTCCCGCAGAACACCAGGGAGGCGAACCCCTGCGACTGCCGCATGGACAGCCTGATGTTCCTGAACCGCGCCGTGGACGGCGACCTGATACGTGCGCAGTACCGACTGACCGACCGGTGACCACAAAGGAGTGACACCACAATGCCGAGACCCGCCGACCGCCGACACAGACCGCTCCTGCTGCTCACCCTGCTCGCCCTGGTGCTGTCCACCCTGGTCGCGTTACCCGCCGCCACCGCGCGGGCGGCGGAGCCCATCACCGACCCCATCCCCGAGCGGCCCGCGGCCTCCGGCATCGGGCTGACCGTCGAGGAGTACGCCGCCTTCCCGAAGACCGAGCCGACGCCCGGACCGGTCACGGATCCTCGTCTGGTCCGCCACGCCCGCATCAACTACCTGAGCGAACTCCCGGACGGGTCGGGCCGGATGGCGGTCCCCGACCTCAACGGCAAGCTCTACCTGGTCGAGGACGGCGGCACACCGCAGGTCTATCTCGACATCTCCGCCACCTTCGCCCCCGCGTTCTTCGCCAGCAGCGGCCTCGGCCAGGGCTTCGGTTTCGTCACCTTCGACCCCGCCTTCAAGCGGAACGGCCGGTTCTACACCGTCCACACCGAGCGCGCCTCCGACACCACCGCCCAGCCCGACATGCGGCAGGCGGCGACCACCGCCTACCACGGCGTCGTTACCGAGTGGACCGCCGACGACCCCGCGGCCGGCACCTTCGGCGGCAGCCGCCGCGAGATCCTCCGCATCGGATTCGCGGGCACGATCCACGGCATCCAGCAGATCGACTTCAACCCGACCGCCCGCCCGCACGACAAGGACCACGGCCTGCTCTACCTCGCCGTCGGCGACGGCGGCCGGGGCGCCAGGAACACCGAGCCGCAGAGCCTGTCCCTGCCGCACGGCAAGATCCTGCGCATCGACCCGCGCGGCACCGACAGCGCCAACGGCAAGTACGGGATCCCGGCGGCCAACCCCTTCACCGGCACACCCGGAGCGCTGGGCGAGATCTACGCGTACGGCATGCGCGACCCGCACCGCTTCAGCTGGGACCCGGGCGGGCGCCACCGGATGTACCTCGGTCACATCGGCGAGCACGCCATCGAGTCGGTCTACGAGGTGCGCGCGGGCGACAACCTCGGCTGGAGCGAACGCGAGGGCCCCTTCGTCTTCGACCGGGCGGCCACCGACCCCTGCGCCCGCATCCTCCCGCTCCCCGAGGACGACGAACAGTACGGCTACACCTACCCCCTGGCCGCCTACGACCACGACCCGCCCGCCGGCTGGAACTGCACCTCGGACGTCGGACGCGCCATCGTCGGCGGCTTCGTCTACCGCGGCCATGACGTGCCCGAGCTGCGCGGCAAGTACGTCTTCGGCGACCTCGTCGACGGCCGCCTCCTCTTCGCCGACGCGTCGGACCTGCGCCGGGGCAGCGCGGAACTGGCCCGGCTGTACGAGCTCATGCTGTACGACGAGAGCGGCGAGCGCGTGACGATGCGGGACCTGGCCGGTGACGCCCGGGTCGACCTCCGGTTCGGCCGCGACGGCGACGGCGAGCTCTATCTCCTCTCCAAGGCGAACGGCAGGATCTGGAAGGTCACCGGGGCGCGGAAGTTCGCCTCCTGCGACACGAACGGTGCCAGGGTCGGCGATGTCATGGGCGCGCGGAACTGGGCCCCGGTCACCCCCGCCAAGTGGCGGTTCTCAGGCAGTGAGGTGATCCTCTCCGAGGCCGGGGTCCAACGTCCCGGTCCCCGGCGGCCGTTCGAGTACGCGGTGCTCACGGCGGGCCCGTCCTTCGGTTCCGTACGGATCGACGCCCAGGTGCGCATCGACACCCCGGTCGAGATCACCAACCGGGACGTGATCATCGTGTTCGGGTACCAGTCCGACACGAAGTTCCTCTACGCCCACCTCTCGACGGACAACACGATCTACCCGCACAACGGGATCTTCGTCGTGAACGACGCCGACCGCGTCCGCGTCGAGGACCAGTGGAACGGCACCACCGGCGCCCCACCGGCCATCACGGACACGGCCTGGCACAGCGTGCGCGTGGTGCACTGCCCCGGCACCGGGGAGATCGCGGTCTACGTCGACGGCTCGAAGCGTCCTTTGATGACCGCCGTCGACACGACACTGGCCGCCGGCCGGGTCGGCTTCGGTTCGTTCGACAACACCGGGCGGCTGCGCGGCCTGAAGGTGACGGGGGCGCCGGTGGGCGAATGACCCGAGCACCGCGGTCCGCACACTTCGGCTCGCGCGCCGCGGTTCGCTCTTCGTCGATTCAGGTGCGGTGGTCGGGCTGGGGCGCGGGCGACCTGGCTTGGTGGGCGGCGACGGCCATCACGACGACGGAGATCAGTACGAGCCCGGCGCCGACGTATAGCGGCGCCGTGTAGCCGAGACCCGCGGTGATGGCCAGGCCTCCGAGCCAGGCGCCAAGAGCGTTGCCGATGTTGGACGCGGACACGTTGGCACTTGCGGCCAGTGCCGCCCCGTGGGCGAAGTCGGTGACGCGAGTGATCATGCCGGGCACACTGGCGAACCCGGTCACCCCCATCAGAAACACCAGTATCACCGACGCGGTGGCGCTGCCGGCCAGCAGACCGAACACGGTCAGGGTGACGGTGAGTCCGAGCAGGGCGAGGAGCAGGGCACGGTCACGGTCGTGATCGGCCGCCCGCCCGCCGATCACGTTCCCGACGACCAGGCCGACGCCGTACACCATCAGCAGCCAGGCGACATCCGCCGAGGAGAAGCCGCCGACCTCGGTGAACGTGTAGGCGATATAGCTGAACGCACCGAACATCCCGCCGTAACCGAGCGCGGTGGCCGTCAGCGTCAGCCAGACCTGACGGGACCGGAACGCACGGAACTGGTCTCGCAGGCCGCCGGGCGGTATCGGGTCCGCGCGGCCCGTCACCGTCGGCGGCCGCACCTCTCCCGCGCCGCCGGGGACCAGGGCGGCGATTCCCGCCAGCGCGAGCACGCCGATCGCGGTGACCGCCCAGAAGGCCGCCCGCCAGCCCCAGCGCTCACCGACCAGCGCACCGAACGGCACACCCAGCACGTTGGCGACGGTCAGCCCGGCGAACATGACCGCCACCGCACGGGACTTCCTCTCCGGGGCGACCAGACTGCGCGCGACCAGCGAGCCGATACCGAAGAACGAGCCGTGGCACAACGCCGCGACGATCCGGCCGAGCAGCATCACCGGATAGCTCGGCGCGACGGCGGACAACAGGTTGCCGATGACGAACAACGCCACCAGGCCGACCAGAACCCCCTTACGGGGCAGCCGCGCCGTCGCCGCGGTCAGCACGATCGCGCCGACGGCGACACTCAGCGCGTACCCGGAGATCAGCCGGCCGGCGGCCGCCTCGGACACCGCGAAACTCGACGCCACCTGCGGCAGCAGCCCGGCGATCAGGAACTCGGTCAGCCCGATGCCGAACCCGCCGAGTGCCAGCGCGACAAGTCCACTCGGCATCCGCCGTCGTTCGCCCATGACCCCACCGTCACCCGTGGCGACGGACCTGGCCATGGACAAAGATCAAGGACGCTTGGACGAAAGTGAGGGCTCCGGGCAAGTGCTCGCCATGCCGGGAATGGGCCCCGTCAGCATCGGGTACCCGGTGCGGCGCAACGAGATCCGCACGGCAGGACCTCTGCCCCGCGGCACTCAGCAGAGAGGAAGGAGGCGCGCTGATGAGCACGGTGAAGGAATCGGTGGACGTCGAGGTCCCCGTCAGCACCGCCTACAACCAGTGGACGCAGTTCGAGGAGTTCCCGCACTTCATGGAGGGGGTTGAGGAGGTCAGGCAGCTCGATGACCGTCACAACCACTGGACCACGAAGATCGGTGGGATCCAGCGAGAGTTCGACACCGAGATCATCGATCAGTTTCCCGACGAGCGGATCGCCTGGCGTACGACCAGCGGCGACACCCGGCAGAAGGGGATGGTCCGCTTCCAGCGCCTGGACGACACGCACACACGGGTGGAACTCGTGATGGATGTCGAACCCACCGGGGTCGCGGAGAAGACCGCCGACGTCACGGGCACGATCGACCGGCGGGTCAAGGGTGACATGCGGCGCTTCAAGGAGTACATCGAGACCCGCGGCGGCGAATCCGGTGCCTGGCGCGGTCGCATCGAGCCCAGCTGACCGCTCTTCCCTCCATCGCCATCCACTTCCCTCCACACATGGCGCGTCGCGTCCTCCGCAGTCCGAGCCGAGGGGACGGAGGACGCGACGCGTGCGTCCGGCCGATGTCTCAGGAGCCGGCCTTGCCCTGGGAGTCCACGGCGGCACGGCGGTACTGGTCGTTGATGCGCCGGGCTTCCTCAAGTTGGTCTTCGAGGATCACGATGCGGCAGGCGGCCTCGATCGGAGTGCCCTCGTCGACGAGCTGGCGGGCGCGAGTGGCGATGCGCAGCTGGTAGCGGGAGTAGCGGCGGTGTCCGCCTTCGGAGCGCAGCGGGGTGATCAGGCGTGCTTCGCCGAGCGCGCGCAGGAAGGCAGGTGTGGTGCCGAGCATCTCGGCGGCCCGCCCCATGGTGTAGGCGGGGTAGTCGTCGTCATCCAGGCGGTCGAGCGGGGTATCTGCAGTCACTTACACCTCTTGGGGAAACACGTCGGGGGTGAACACGCGGGAGTGAACACGTCGGGGGGCCCTGGTGCCCGCGTGTACTGGCCGGTCAGTGTCCTGGTGACCCTTGTGCCGTCGTTCGCGC
>NZ_JBFAHW010000172.1:0-15827 GCF_040654355.1 Streptomyces sp. NPDC050704
GCTAAGGGACCCACCATATTGACCACTTGGCGGGGAACTCGTATTCCTCCTTTCGAGTTCACTGGCGGCCAGGAGCTTTCAGGCCGCACCGATCAGCGCCCACAAGTCGTCATCCAGGTATGGGTGTTCACGCCTGCGCGCTCCCGCTGCCCCGCTCGACCGGGATCCACAGTTGGGAGTCGGTCTGCGCGCCGGTCTTCACCGGCCGGGTCCGCAGGAGTTCCGGACCCGGCCGGCTTGTGTACGGGGTCGAGGGGAACCACTGTGTGAACACGTCCCGCCACAGCTCCTGGAGCGCGCTCGGATACGGCCCGTGGTTGTCGAAGACCGCCCAGGTCCCGGCCGGCACGTCGAGGGCGTCGAGGTCCTTGGCGGCCGCCTCGGGACCGGTCACCACGCCGACCCAGTAGTCCACCTCGGCGCCCTCCTCCCGGCTGTCGGTCAGGTGCACCGCCGCCGACAGGATCCCCTCCGGTTCCCTGTCGGCCAGCCCCTTCATCCGGACGATCGTCTGCTCGTCCAGGCTCTCCAGATGCGCCGCGGCGGCCGCGTTCGCCCCCTCGTGCACGAGCGGGACCGTGGCCTTCCTGCCGACGACCCGAAACGACTCCTTCTCCACGATCCGGTACCGCATGGTCGTGGTCCCTTCGACGACGACACGGAAAGACATCCGCGGCTGGGACGTCAGCACGGCACCTGTGAGCCGGGCCTCGCCCGGCCCGATGCCGTGCACCGACCGGAACGCCCGGGCGAACGCCTCGCCCGAGCCGTACCCGTACCGCACCGCGACATCGAGCAGCGTCCGCTCTCTGGCCAGCACCTCGGCACCGGCGAGCGTCATCCGCCGGCGCCGCACGTAGACCGGGAGCGGCATGCCGGCGAGCGCGGAGAACAACCGCCGGAAGTGGTACTCCGACACCGCGGCGATCCGGGCCACCTCGGCCACGTCGATCTCCCGGTCGAGGCAAGTCTCCAGGTGGTCCAGCGCCTGATTGAGCCGCTCCAGCATGCGTACCGTCCTTTGTTCTTGTGCCTCCACTGTAGGAACGCCTACCTGCCAACCAGTCGCAGCCGCGGTAACCGAGGAGGCCTGCAGCCGAGCCCCAGCCGGAGCCGGAGCCGGAGCCGGAGCCGCTCGCCGCGTGCGGCGCCCTGGCGGTCATTGGCGCTGCGGTCTCGGGCGCCGGGCCGGGCTGTCGCACATGCTCGACGAGTGATGCCGGACCGGGGGCATTACCCGTGAGAACGGCTGTCGATACGGCAGATCAGGCCGCCTTGATGGAGTACAGGAAACTCGACCGCCCGCCGCCCGACAAAACCAGTGCGGGAATTATCGGGCCGGAGCCCTGGTGTTACCTGAGGCTTACGCCCATGACTGATATCGAGGGATTTTGCGAGCCGCGGTTTGCCGCGGTCCGTGAGGCACTGGCAGCGTTGCTCGGCAAGGACGACGTGGGCGCCTCGGCGGCCGTCTACGTTGACGGCGAGCCGGTGGTCGACATCTGGGGCGGGTACGCCGATGCGGACCGTTCCGTCAGCTGGGAGCGCGACACCATCGTCGGCGTGAGCTCGACGAGCAAGAACATGACGGCGCTGTGTGCGCTGATCCTGGCCGACCGAGGCCGGCTCGATCTGTCCGCGCCGGTGGCCGCCTATTGGCCCGAGTTCGCCGCGGCCGGGAAGGAGAGCGTGCTGGTACGGCACGTGCTGTCGCACACCGCGGGACTGCCGGACCTGTCCGGGCCGAGGGCGGTCGAGGAGCTTTACGACTGGGAGAGCGTGACGGCAGGGCTGGCCACGCAGGCGCCCGAATGGGAACCGGGAACGGCGGCCGGCTATCACGCGCTCACTTTCGGGTTCCTTGTGGGTGAGACCGTCCGCCGCATCACCGGCCGCAGCCTCGGCGAGTTCTTCGCCGAGGAAGTGGCCAAGCCGCTGGGCGCGGACTTCCACATCGGACTCTCCGCGGAGCATGACCACCGCGTCGCGCCGCTCATCCCGCCGCCTTCACAGACCGACGAGTACACCGCCAGCGCACCGCCCGGACCGGACGGGGCACGCCGGGAGAACACCGGTGCCGCTGTCCGGGTCCACGACGTCAATTCAGTGGCCTGGCGCCGTGCGCAGATCCCTGCGGTAAACGGCTTCGGCAACGCTCGTTCTGTCGCCCTTGTCCAGTCGGTACTGGCAAACCAGGGAACGGCCGGCGGCGTGCGGCTACTGTCCCCCCGGGGTTGCGAGCCCGCGTGGCAGGAAGTGTTCCGCGGTGAGGACCGCATCCTGAGGACGCCGATGTGCTGGACGGTGGGCTTCGGCAAGTTCGGCGACACCTTCGGCTGGGGCGGCTGGGGCGGTTCGCTGGTCGCGAGTGACCCCGGCTCACGCATGACGGTGGCCTACGTCATGAACCAGATGATCGACCGGGACCGACAGGAGGACGACCGCGGCATGGAGATCATCATGGCCGCCTACAGCGGACTGCACTGACAGGCAACGGAGCGGCCCGGGCTCGCACAGGCTGCCCCTCTCCGCTCCCGCTCGCAATGTCGCGGGTGGGCGGGTCCACTGCCAGTCACGCTCGACGGCCGGTGGCCCACGGCTCCGACACCCCGTCGACACCCACCGGCCCATGAGTGGCCGACCCCGCCCGGAGTCGTTCCCTGGGCTTCGGCCATTGACTCGGCCTCGGTCCCGGTCTGTCACCTATGCCCTTGTCCTGGAGACGCTCGACGCGAATGGGGACGACGCGTGATCGCCGTCCCCGACACCGCACCTCTCACGTCGGCGTACGACCCGGACAAGAGCCTGGACACCTCGTATGCGGCACCGAGGCGAAGATCTCCTGCGCAGCCGGCAAGGTCAGGCCCGGTGTCCGGAGCAGGGCTCCGAGTGACGTGAGCAGTACGGCAGCCTGCTTGACACGTATGGAAGTAGAACCGGCATTTGGCAACGATTCCTGGCCGGAGTGTTAGTAGCAGAGCCCGTCGCAGGGGTACTCCCACAGGGACCCGCAGCCGCTGTCGAGGCGGGTGCAGCAACAGCCGCAGGTGCTGCCGCAGCCCAACTGTGTGTAACAGCAGGAGTGGCAGGTACTGCCGCACCAGTTGGGGTCGCCCAGGGCGCAGTCGCAGTTCGCGATGCGGGCGTCCTGGGTGGAGAGCGGTCCGAGGTGGGCGATGAGGGCACGCGCCTCCTCCTTGCCGAACGCGTCGATCGCGGCGTCCCGCAGCGGGGCCATGGCCTGGTCGCGTCCGTCGCCGGAGACGATGGTGCGTGAGAAAAGGTCCGGGGTGCCCTGGACCACGGCCCTCGCCCGGGTGATCACCGCACGCTGGTCCGCGGTGAGCGCGTCGCGGGAACGCGCGTACTCCTCGAAGTGGGCCAGCCACAGGGCCTGTTTCACCTCGGGCGCCGAGGCGCCGTAGATGGCCCTGCGGTAGGCCGTCGAGTGGGCGACGACCTCGGCGTACCTGGTGGGTAGCGAGCCTTCGTGCCGCCGCAGCCAGTCGCGGACCTCCTGGCCTTCGGAGTCGGCGAGCGCGGGGGTGCGGCCGGCGAGCACCAGGGTGCCGGCGACGATGCCTCCGGTGACCAGGCGCAAGAACCCCTTGCGTGGGAGGCCACCGGCGCTGTTGGTGGGGGACGGCGGGGCCGTGGCGGAGGGGGTGCCGTGGGACGACAGGTCACCCAGCGCGCGCAGCACCCGGACCGTGCCGCGCGGTCCGAGCCGCCGGGCCAGCGGCAGGCTCATCCGGGCCCCGGTCCAGGCCCGGGCCGCGGTGCCCCGTGCCCGCAGCAGGGTGGGAACCCAGGGGGCGTCCGGGCCCAGGGCGGACGCCCGCCACTCCGTCACGTCCGGCCGGTCCAGTGGCACGACCTCAAGGCGCTGTCCTGAGGCCCGTTCGACCGTCGCGGCGACTTTCCGACACGTCCCGCACGAGGCGTCGAAAGCGAGCAGCCAACGGGAAGCGGTGTCCTTCATCGGTGAACCTCTCTCTGACTTCTGGGTGGCCGGACGGTCAGCAGTTCTTGACGGTGCCGCCCCACCGCCGATCGGCGACGTCGTCGTGGTCTGGAGCTGGCGAGCGCCAACGGGTCACTCCGTCACTGCTCTTGAACGCGGCGATGGTCCCGGCAGACTGGTTATTTATTCACGATCCGTCGGTGTACCAGGGAATATGGAGGGTGCCGCAGGAACTTCGCTTGGTACTGTCTCCGGTGTAGTTCGGCCCGGAGAATGCGCAGAACCACAGTGTCAAGCAGGTGGCCTTTATTGTGCTGCTACTTTGCGTGGTGACGTCGCGCGCATACTTCTCGCCGGGCAGCACGAGCACGATTTCGGTGGCCTCGTCGACAAGGATCTTGTTGACGGACACGCTGCGAACCGCGCGCCCGCGCGAGAGTCACCTGTACCAGCAGCTTGAGTGTGGTGTATGCAGGGCGCAGCCGTTTGCGTGCCGACAACGACTGCGTTCGGGGGGTTGGAGTCTGCTGAATTCACCGAACTCACCCCGTGGCACTAAACAGAAGTCCGGCCGCGGCGATTACGCCAATAGGTCCCTTACGGAGGTGATTTGATTGCATGTAGATAGATTCCCTTTCCTCCTGGAAGGGTGCCAATACTTCTAGGCGTTCAGGGAATGAGCAATGCCTCATTGGTAATGAGAGGATTAGCCAGGTTAATGATTCCCGCGCTGCGGCCAGGAGCCAGAAGGGCCAGAACGAGGGGGAAGCTTGTTCCCGGCACGCTCGATCGCGCCGAAGGGAATCGCGGGGGAGAGCTGTCGGCTACTGCTCGCCCAGACCGGTGGCGTGTTGAGCCACCTCGATGTCCGAGCGCCGTACGCCGGCGAATCGTGTGGGCCGGAAGGCCCCAAGGAGGTCCTGCTCCTGATCGGTTGAGATCTCGGCCGCGACCAGGCGTCCCAGAATCGGCGCCAGGGTGACCCCGCTGTGCGAGACGAGGCAGTAGATCCGGGACCGCGCGGAGGCATAGCCGGCGACGGTGTGGCCGTCCGCGGGCAGTGACCGCAAGCCGATGCGCAGGTCGATCTCCGGTGCCCGGCCCGGGTCGGGCAGCACTGCGGAGAACCGCCGGGCGAGGGCGCTCGCGAGGTCCCCGTCCGCGGACGGCGGGCCGGCCGGATCGACCTGGGCGTTCAGATCGAGAGCCTGCAGGACGGTATGCCCGCCGGCCTCGGGACGGAGGTTGAGGCCGGGGCTGTGGATCACGCAGCGCAGGTCGAGTTGTGGTGACCTGGCGTACCCGAGCAGGCCGACGGTCTGCGCTCCGCGACCGGCATCCGTCACCATGGGAACGTCGATCCCAGCCCGTGCGGCGAGCTGTTGGGTCCAGCGGCCTGCCGCCAGGACGACTCGATCGCCCGTGCAGACCTCGCCCCCGGCCAGGGTGACGGACACTCGGTCAGGTCCGTCGTTGATGGCTACGACCTCGCCGATAGCGAACGTGGCTCCGTGCTGTTCGGCGTCCGCCAGCAGGTTGTTCACGAAACGGTCCGGCAGAACGTATCCCTCACTGGGGAAGTGCGCGATGGACGTGATGGTCGCCGGGATGCGGAGGCTGCCTGCGGTCCGCACCGCTTCGTCGGGGGTGACCCAGTGCGCGGGGTAGCCGAGTGCCTGCAGTCGTTCCACGTTGTCGGCGAGCCGCTGCTCGTTTGCGGCGTCCGCCCACTGCAGCGCTCCGCTGGGGAAGTACGACGGTGCGCCGCGCAGTTGCCCGGCGAGCTTGGCGTGCTCCTCCATCCCCGCGAGGTTCAGCCGGTGGTAGTCCGGGTCGGGCTTGCGGCTGGAGTTGGTCCAGGCGAAGGTGGTCGCGGTCGTACCGGTGCCGGCTCCCCGCTGGTCGAGCAGGAGAACGTCCTCGCCGGCGACGGCAAGCTGCCTTGCGACGCTCACGCCCAGCACGCCGGCACCGACGATGATGACCTTCATTGTGTACGCATCCTTTCTGGCAGCGGCATGCTGCTCACGTGGTGGGGACGGGAAGCTCCAGGAAGAACTCGGCGGTTCCCGGACGGACGAGGGTCGTGACCACCTCGACGGTGCTGCCGTCATCGGCACGCAGCTCCCTGCGCCTCATCAGCGCGGGCGTTCCGGTCTCGCTGTGCAGCAACGCGGCGTCGTGCTCGTCGAGGGCCACCGGGTCGAGGTAGAGCCGGATCGAGTCGATCGGTACGCCTCTGCGCTGCAGATACGGCAGGGTGACGAGGTCTTCGAGGTTCTCGTTCAGCAGGTCGGGGGCGGCCGCGAAGAGGACGACGTGCCGCTCGACCGACTGCGGCTCCTCGCGTACGTTCAGTTTGCGGCGGACCAGTTCCACTACGGCCGTGTCGGCGGAGGCGCCAGGGAGGGTCAGGATGGCGTCGGCGGCCCTGACGATCCGCGCGGAAACGACTTCGTGTTTGCCCGGCGCGCCCTTTGCGGCTGCCGCAGGAGTGACGAAGTTGAGCAGATTGACCTGCCGCGTCACGTCCGCCACGAACGATCCGTGGCGCCGCCGGCGGATTGCCAGCCCCGCCTCGGCCAGGTCGTTGAGGACCCGTTGGGCCGTGGCACGACTGACGCCGTACTCGGCGGAGATATCCATCTCGCTCGGCAGACGCGAGCCGGGCGGGAGGGCCCCGGACAGGATCTTCGCTTCGAACTCTCGCCTGATCTGTACATAGAGTGGCACGGTCATGGCTAGACCGTACATTCACTCGTTTGACTGGTAAGAGCGAGCTGACCAGCGCAGTCTTCAGCGCCGCGGCCTCATGGGTGGGGTGCTGTTGTCGACCTGTCCCGCGTGGTGGCCGGGCGGGTTCGACGCTGACCACGGAGCCGAGCCGACGACGGTACGGGCGTGGCTGCGCCTGGAGCCTTCCGGACCGCCGATGACGGGCGATCGACCCCGCCTCCACCAATTCGCTGGAGACACGCTCAGCCTCGAAACAGTCGGCACCGACCCCACGGTGGAGATCCTTTTCAGCCGGCAGTCGAGCGCCAGAGGGCTGGACCCTTGCCTGATTCGTCATGTCAGGTCTCCCCTCTGGTCTGCACGGCTACCAGCGCCGTCCTCTAGACCGTACAATTAGATAATTGACCGGTCAATACAAATGAGCAGAGGATCTACTCGGCCGCCACCTCCCAGAGAGGAAGGCCGGCGCCACCGGTCTGGCGGCCAACTCGTACCAGGCTGGGAGCGATTGAGGTCTTCCCGGCAACCTGACGGTTGCGAGGGTGGCGGCGACCTTGTCGAGCAGTTGGGTGCCGGCCACGGAGCCCTGGATGCCGGCCGCGGTGACGAGCACCGCGAGGAGGAGGCCGAGGGCGTCGGTCACGATGGTGCGCTTGCGCCCTACGATCTTCCTGCCTGCGTCCGTGCCCTGACTCGTGGCGGGGATGCTGGTGGCGGTCTTCACGCTCTGCGCGTCGATTACGCAGGCGGACGGCCCGGCGCTCCGGCCCTCCCGTTGTCGCACCAACTCCCTTAGCAGGATGTTGAGTTGGATGAAGATGCCGTCCGCCTGCCACTTGGCGAAGTAGCCGTAGGCCGTGTTCCAGTTCAGGTCATGCTGAGGCGGGCGGCTGAACCCCGCGCCCCGGCCGTGGCGTTCGTAGCGCCAGGCCGCCAGGACCAACTCCCAGCGGGCATCGGACAGATCGCTCGGATAGGCGCTTCGTTCGCTCATGACCTGGGCGTACCGCCCGCAGGCGAGTGTGCCCAGGCGGGCGTCCGCGGGCAGCCGCCAATCCAAATTTCACGCCCGCAAGGTGTCCCGACAGGGATATGTGGACTGTTTGGGATTTCGGCGGGTGATCGGGCGTCATAGCCAGCGGTGACGGCGATGAGCCGGATCTTGCTGATGGTCGGCCTGCTTCGCTGCTGACCCGGGGAGCGCATCCAGCCGGATTCGTGGTGTCCCGAGCGGTGCGCTGGATAGGTTGCTCTGATGAAGCTGCCTGCGTACTGGATGACGCGTCCCGCTCCGCCCCCGGACCGCAGAACGTCGGCATCCTTCGACCGACTGCTGGAGCAGGCGCTCGCGAACGGTCCCGATGAGCCCATCGACTACCGGCTCGAGGCACCGAAATGGCAGTTCCTCTGCCATGCCGCAGACCGCGGCAGACTGCTGTTGCACGGCTCGGGCGACCCTGTGATCAGCCGTTTCGAACCCCGGCAGCCGGACGACAACAGCGAGTTCGGCAACCGGCGCGCGGTCTTCGCCGCCGGTGACGGGCTCTGGCCGATGTACTACGCGATCCTGCACCGAGACCGCCACCCGATGTCGCTGATCAATGGCTGCGCCCGCTTCGCCAACGGCAACGAGCGGCTCGGCGAGCCGCACTACTACTTCTCCATCAGCGCGCAGGCGCTGAAACAGCAGCCCTGGCGTCCCGGCACGGTTTACCTGCTGCCCGCCGGCACCTTCGAGCTGCAGCCGCGGATGCAGGTCGGCAACGTCTCGGTGCAGCTGGCCCAATGGGCAAGTCCCGTACCAGTGACTCCTGTCGCCAAACTGACCGTGCAGCCGGCGGACTTCCCGTTCCTGGACCAGATCCACGGCCATGACGATGAGCGGGTCTGGACCCGTGCCGCCGCGGACCCGGAGGGCTTCCCCTGGCATGAGGAGGCGTGAGGCATGCGTCACGGCGCCGCTTGGTGTGACCGGTTCTCGGGGTACTCACGCTGGTCGTGGGCGGCAGTCTGTGCCGTAGATCGTTTGTCAGCGGTTGACTTCGAGGTTCGTCAGAACAACCGCGACCTGCACGCCCCACCGGTCTGACTGACGGTGCACGTGAGAGTGCCGGCGGGCGTCAGCGGCGGGGTTGGGTGCCGGGGCGCGGTTCGATCCGGATGGTTTCGCCGTCGTCGATGACGTAGGTGGGGTCGGTGTCGGGGGTTCCAGCCCAGCGGTAACAGGTGGCAGGTGGCAGGCAGTAGCGGTGGTCTCGTCCGACCAGCAGTCGAATGCCGCTGTAGCGGTATCGGTAGTGCCGTCCCTCGCTCAGGTCTTCGATGTTCAGTCCGGGGGACCGTTGGACGCGCTGTTGCCCGGTGCCGTGGACGAGGACGGCGACCCGCTCCAGGAGCCGTTCGGCGTCCCGTTCCGCGTCCTGGCGGCCGAGTTGCCCGGCTGCCCGGGCCGCCGCCCGTCCGGCGCGGCGCGGGCGCCGGATGAGGTGGGCGGGGGACACCGAGCGTCCACTCCGGCGGCCCGACGGAGGCCCGCTCGAAGGCCAGCAGTGCCGGTCCGTTCGTCGCGCGTACGACGTTGCCCACCCACGTATCGCCATGCACAACGCACTCACGCAGCCCGTGAGGCCGGTGCTCCCACTCCTCGCGAAGTTCGGCATGCCGACCCGCAGCCAGGCGGGATCGTTCTGCGTCAGCGACGTGGCCGCCTGGGTCCGCTCGGCCGCCCGGACGAACGGGTCCGGGCGGTCGAGCGGCAGATCCAGGACCGGGCCGTTCACGAAATCCGCCGCCCGGGGATGATGCAGCCCATTGATCAAGAGGTCCCCGACGGCGCAGAGAGGCGAACGGGCGCGTATGGCGCCTCCGGTTGCGGTCCGGTGCCGTCGTGGGCGGCGATCCATGAGTCGTGGAGCCACATCTGTGTGCCGCGGCGCCCCTGGTCGAGGTCCCAGGCGATGCCCCGCTCGTACGTCAGGACGTCACCGTCGGGTGCGATGACGACCCAGGTGTAGAGGCCGTTCTCGTGGTGCATCTTGACCTTCGTCCCGGCGACAGTGGCGGTGCTGCCATCGGCCCGGACGACCTTTTCGCTGTGCGGGTCGACCCAATCGACGTCGAGGCCGTCGACGTGGTCGGGAGCCGCGTGCCGCAAGAAGCGGAGCGCGGTCCATTCGCTCCTGTCGGCACCGGGGAGATCGGCGCCGGCAAGACGGTCGTCCAGGCTGGTGAATCCGAGGAGGGTGCCGTTGTCGTCGACGACGACACTGGCGTGCGGGCCGCCGAGCCGGTAGCCGTCGGGCTGACGGCGGATGACTGTGACGTCGCGGTCGTTGTGCCGCTCGGTACGGACGTCGACGATGTCCCAGCCCGAGGGTGTCCGCAGGCCGGTCCCGCGCAGCGCGTCGGCTTCCGTCTCGCGGGCCGCCTTGACGGTGGCCGCCGGGAGTTCGGCACGAGTCGACGTCGGGTCGGCGCCTCCAGGACGGCCGCTGCTCGTCGGGGTGCCAACGACTTTCGGACCGCTGTCGCCGTCCGCCTGTACCGCTACGGCCGTTCCGGCGATGACCAGGACGGCGGTGGCGATGCCAAGCGCGACGCGAGAGGCCGTAAAAGGCATGGTTCGGCTCCTTCGATGAATGGAGGGGCAGTGCACGGACGCTGAAATATGAGATGCGGCGGTCCCCGCGGTACGCGTGCGAGTCCGACGAGGGCGTGACGACCGGTCTCGCCCCATGCGGTGATCACCACCGGCACCATGGCGGTCGCGCTGGTCGCGCCGTCCGGATGCGCACGCAGGTGCACGGACATGACCGTTCTCAAAATCCAACGGTCACGTTGGTAATTAGCGTAGGCGCACCGGGAGTCAATGGCAACGGTTGCGTTGGATATGCTGTCCGGCATGGCCTGGAACACCGCCGAAACCAAGCGCAAGCTCAAGGACGCCGCGGTCGCCGAGTTCGCTGCCCACGGCGTCGGCGGCACCACGATGGAGCGCATCGCGCGCCGGGCCGGGGTCAACAAGGAACGGCTGTACACCTACTTCGGCAACAAAGCCCAGTTGTTCGCCACCGTCCTCGCCGACGAGCTGAACAAAGTCGCCGCCGCAGTCCCGCTCAACACCCTGGACGGGCCCGAGGCGGTCGGTGAGTACGCGGCCGGGGTGTACGACTACCACTGTGAGCACCCGGAGTTGACCCGCCTGCTGCTGTGGGAGGGCTTGCTCGATGTTCCTCGGGTCCCCGACGAGGAGTCCCGCACCGACTACTACCGCGCCAAGGTCTCGGCATTCGCTCAGGCACAGCAGGCCGGTCTGATCAGCGACCACCTCCCGGCCGCGGATCTCGCCTTCCTGGTCCTGGCCCTCGCCGGCTGGTGGCACGCCGTACCGCAGATGGCCCGGATGATGCACGCGGACGCCCCGTCCACCGCGGAATCGGCCAGGACGGCTCTCATGCGGGCAGCGACACGACTGGCAACGCCGACGCCGTGATCCTGGATGGATCGCCGGCCACGGTGACCGTTCGGGTGATGGCCGTCAGCGCAGACGGCAGGACACAATGACGGGGCAACGAAGCTCCTTCGGGACGAGCTGTCTTGGTCGACTGCCTGTACCAACGAGCTCCGTTGCTCTACGTCGAGAATCCTTCAACTCACTTGCGTGACCTGCGAAAACGCTAACTACCCGGCCTTGGGGAATCTTCACTCTCGCCGCCCTGAACCTGTCAGCTGCGACGTTCAGCCGGACCCTGCCCGCCCCTCCCCTGGCATCGCTCCAGCGAGGCGCCCGCAGGATTGGGCACGGTCCTGGCGACCGCAGTGTCCCGCGCCTTTCCTCGGAGCGGCTGTGTTCATGGCCCCCTTCTACGGCGTCTTCGCCTTCGTCGGCACCGAGGCACGCTCCCACCTGGAGGCGGGGGCCTGCCTCTCCTCCGTGCTCGCACTCGCCTACGGGTCCGGGTTCGCGGTGGCGGGCGCCACCCACCGATGGGCCGGCCGCTGGGAGCAATCGCTGCTACCCCTGACCTTCGCCGGGCTCATCGGGATCTATGCCCTGCTGCCGTTCGTCGACCGGGCCCTGCCCACCTTGCTGGCTGCGGCCGCCGCATGGGGGTTCATCAACTAGATCGCTCCGACCATGCTGGTCGTCCGAATCTCCCAGGGCCCCGACGCCGAACCGGCGCTGGCCCTGTACAACTCGGTCACCTACGTCTCCGCAGCAGTGGGCACAGCAGCGGCTGGCGCGGTTCTGTCCGGTACGGGTTTCGTCGCCGTGGGACTGCGTGCTGCCGGTGTCTGCGCACTGGGACTGCTGTCGGTTCCTCTCTGTGTCCCGCCCTGCAGCGAGGTGAGAAGGAGTGGCGCGAGTTGAAGGCCGGCGCGCCCCCTCGCCGATGTGCACTGCGACCGCACCAGAGCCGCTCCGGAGGTTCGGGGCACACCGGGAGTCTGCGCTGCCGCAGAGCCCTGGTTCAGTTCGTCTCGCCCGCCCCCCGAGGCAAATACGGATGAACGCCGGTGTGAGGGACTCTTGAGGAGGCACTCACACCGGCGTTCACGCGTAGCGGCTCAGTCCTTGCCCGCGTGCACAACAGTCTCGGCGGTGGCCGGGGCTCCTGGCCCGCCGGTAGGGCGCGGGGGCAGCGACTCGCCCTCGATGTCCACGTTCGGTACGGCCCGGTCCAGCCATGTGGGAAGCGCCCAGGCATGGCGGCCGAGGAGGGCCAGTACGGCGGGGACGAGAGTGAGGCGCACCACGAAGGCGTCGATGAGGACGCCGACGGTGAGTGCGAAACCGATCGACTTGATGATCGGGTCGTGGTTGAAGATGAAGCCGCCGAAGACGGCGGCCATGATGAGCGCTGCCGCGGTGACGACGCGTCCGCTGCGCTCCACGCCGTGCTCGATGGCGGCGCGCGCGCCCCGGTGGTGGTGAAAGTGCTCTCGCATCCGGCTGACCAGAAAGACTTCGTAGTCCATCGCGAGACCGAACAGGACGCCGATCAGCAGCACCGGCAGGAAGCTCACGATCGGGGCCGCCGCGGCGACCTGGAACATCCCTGCCAGGTGGCCGTACTGGAAGACCCACACGACCGCACCCAGGCTCGCCGCGATCGACAGCAAAAAGCCCAGGACGGCCTTGAGGGGTATCAGGACGGAGCGGAAGGCGATCATCAGCAGGAACAGCGCGAGGACCACGATGATCGTGACGAACAGTGGCAGCGCCGAGGACAGTTTCGCCGACACGTCGATCCCGGCGGCGGTGGCGCCGGCGACGTAGGCCGTGCCGCCCGCCTCGGTCACGGGGGTGACGGTTTTGTCGCGTAGCCGGTTGACCAGGTCAGTGGTGTTCTGGTCGTCGGGGCCGGTCTTCGGCACGAGGCCGAGCACGGTGATCTTGCCGTCCTTGGTGGCCAGGGGCGGGGCCAGGGTTGCGATGTCCGGGTCCTTGCCGAGAGCCCCGGCGACCTGCTTGACGACGCTTTCGCGCTGTGCGTCCGGCAGTCGGGTGCCGTCGACGACGACGGTGAGGGTTGCGTTGAAGCCTGGCCCGAAGCCCTGATCGAGGAGTTCGTAGCTTTTGTGCTGGGTGCTGGCGGTGGGTTGGGTCTCGTTGCTCGGCAGGCCGAGCCGCAGTGCCGTGGCGGGCGCGGCGAGGGCCAGCAGCGCCAGGACACCCACGATCAGGACAGGGACGGGAAAGCGTGTCATGAGCCGCCCCCACGCAAGTCCCCATGCTCCAGGAGTGCGTCGGCGGCCACGCGATCGGCCATCGACCTTTTCCGCTTCCGGCCGGGTCGGGTCTGCGTGGGCGGCCTTGGGCCGCAGGCGCTCTCCGAGGAAGCCCAGCAGGGCCGGTACGAGCGTGAGGGCCACCAGCACCGCGATGAGCACGGTCCCCGCGGCGGCCAGGCCCATCACGGTGAGGAAGGGGATGCCGGCCGCGGAGAGCGCGGCGAGAGCGATGACGACGGTGATGCCTGCGAAGGTGACTGCGCTGCCCGCCGTCGCCGTGGCGCGGCCGATCGAGTCGTGCACGTCCTCGTCGGGGTCGGCGAGTTGTTCTCGGTGGCGGGCGACGATGAACAGCGCGTAGTCGATGCCGACCGCCAGGCCGATCATCAGGGCGAGGACGGTCGCGGTGTTCGTCATTTCGATGTACCGGGACAGGAACTGGACCGTCAGTACGCCGATCCCGACACCGACCAGGGCGGTCAGCAGGGGCAGTCCCGCCGCGACGAGGGAGCTCAGAGCGATCGCCAGGACCACGAAGGCCACGACCACGCCCACGATCTCGGCGGGTCCGCCGACCTCCACCGGCGGCGTGGACACGGTGCCGCCCAGCTCGACCTGCAGACCCGCCTTCCTGGCCGGCTGAAGTGCGTCGTCGAGCCGGTCCTTGGTGGCCTGGGACACCTGGTCGGCCGGCGTGTCGAACAGCGCGTCCGCGTAGCCGATCACGCGGTCCTCGGAGAGGGTGCCGGTCTTCGACGGATCGGAGACCTGGACCACTCCCGGTACCCGGGCGACGTCTTTGAGGGTTGCGCCGATCGCGCGCTGTTCCTTCTCGCCGGTGAGCTGCTCGCCCTTCGGTGCGGCGAACACGAGGCGGGCCGTCCCGCCGGCCGCCTGCGGGAACTTCTCCTGCAGCAGCTCCTGGGCCTGCTGGGATTCGATGCCCGGCACCGAGAACTCGGTCGTCACCTTCCCGCTGAGGGTGGTGCCCAGTCCGGCCGCCACCGCGAGCAGCAGCACCCACACCGCGAGCACCCGACCCCGGCGGTGCGCCGCCCAACGTCCCAGTGCATACAAGCGTTTCGCCACGGCGAGTCTCTTTCGTTCAAGGTTCGGCAACGGATGACCCGGCAAGATCTCTACAGCCTAAGGCATTTTTACATCCAACTGTAAACTTGCAGTCGTCGCTATGCTGGGCGTCATGAACAAAGTTGCGGTGGCGGACGGCCTGCGCGAGCGCGGCAAGGCCAAGCGGCGGGCCGCGGTGACCCGCGCGGCTTTCCAGCTCTTCGCCGAGCATGGCTACGACGCCACCACGGTCGCCGAGATCGCCGCAGCAGCCGAGGTATCCCCGCGCACGGTCACCTTGTACTTCCGCTCCAAGCAGGACATCGCCTTCGCCAACTTCGACGCCGCCGTGCAGCGGCTGACCGCGAGGTTGTCCAACCGCCGGCCCGGCGAGAGCGCCGTGCAGGCCCTAGAAGGCTGGCTGCGCGAGGAGATGGCCGACCACGGTGAGGTCGACGCGTTGGAGATGCGCATGTTCGAGGCCAATCCGGAGCTGCGCGCGGTGCGCACCGCGCGGATGGCAGGGGTCATCCAGGAGGGCGCCCGCATCCTCGCCGAGGACACCGGTCAAGCCCCGGACGGAATCGGTCCCCGCTTCGCGGCCGCCGCGGCCGCCGCCGTACTCACCGAAATCTTCGAGCACCCCAAGGAAGCCGACCTCGACCAAGCCATCGGCATGGCCATGGCCTTCCTCACCGGCGGCATAGAGGCCATGATCGCGAACACGCGCCGCTAAACTCCGCTTTTATCCCTGAGGGTGTCGGATCGCAGGTCATGCGGTTGTTTTGGCTGCCGGATGGCGGGCTGCGGGGCCTTGTCGGGTGCCTTGCGGACGGCCTGAGGGGCGTCCGCAAGGGTTGTGGCGGCTTGGCCGGTGTTCCCAGCGCTGCCCGAACGTGACGAAATCGTCTGCGGGCGCGGCCGGGTGTGCGCCGGACCTGCGGCAGTGGCTGTTCCCAGGGCAGTCGGTGATCGGCCGCCAGGGGGCGGGCGAGGCGGAGTTGGGTGTAGGCGGCGATGACCCAATGCCGCGAAGTTAAGGGCCCGGAGACGGTGTCAAGGGGGCGTGAAGCGCTGCCGGGCCTCAGGTCGTACCCGCGGAGCTGATCGACGCGATTCTATTTGAACGGCCAGTCTTATGAGATCTTCCGACCCGATCTGAAGGGTCGTGCTGACCACCCACTGCTGCGTGCCTCTTCTTGCGCCAGGAGGTCAATGTGATGGTCATCCAATGTGGGATTCCGCAGAAGGCGGCCGGGCAGGCGCGCGACCCGGTGCACCCGCCCGCTGCGCCACGCCCGCCGCGTGGTGTTGAGGCCGCTAC
>NZ_JBFAHW010000173.1:0-15722 GCF_040654355.1 Streptomyces sp. NPDC050704
GTAGCGGCCTCAACACCACGCGGCGGGCGTGGCGCAGCGGGCGGGTGCACCGGGTCGCGCGCCTGCCCGGCCGCCTTCTGCGGAATCCCACATTGAGCGGTGTGCATCGTGAAGTCGCAGGTCACGGGTCTGGTGTGAATGGCGAGTCGGGTACTCGTGCCGGTCGGCGGACGATGACCATGGCGTAGATCATCGGGCAGGTCCGGCTCCGGCGGGATGCCCGATTCGGCTGCGCCCACGACCGTCCCTGCCTACGATCCGTCAGCAGGTCGACACGCCGTGAGAACGCGGGAGGGCGCGGGGGATGCAGGAGCGGCAGTGGATCACCGCCCGCCGGAGCGAACTGGACGCCCTCGTCGAGGAGTTGGCCAAGCAACTCCAGGAGGTCCAGGCCTGAGCGGGATGAACTGGCGATCGCGGAGCGGGTGTTGAACCGCCTGGCCGAGCAGGCCCGGGCCGACGCCGGGGCTGTCGCTCCGGTATCGGCGAAGGTGGCCGGGCGGGCAGTCCTGCTCATCCCGCACCGCACCGCAGCGACGCGGCCGACGAGGGCGCGCTGCCCGGCGACTACCGCAAGATCCGTGCGATCGTGCGGGAGGCCGGCGGCCCCGACGCCGATCCGGCGGTGATCGCCGGCTACAAGGCCGCCCGGAACCGGCCCCTCACGCGAGGCCAGAAGCTGTCCAACACGGCGCTGGCGGCCGGCCGGGCACCCGTCGAGCACGGCTTCGCCCACCTCAAGAACTGGCGCGTCCTCGGCAAGGTACGCACCGGCCCCGCCTGGGCGACCGCCCTGGTCCGGGCCTTGCTGGTCCTCACGAACCGTGAAGTCGCCCGATGGCCGACGATCTTCTCCAAAGTCACCTGCCGGCGACCAGCACGAGCATCCCGATGCCCACGCACACCAACCCCGTGAACAGCAACTTCAGCTTGCACACCGCTCACTCGGGCACGACGGCCTCGGCGGACACCTTGCCTTCGCCCACCCGGAATCCGGCATCTCGCTCGCCTACCTCACCAACCGCGCCATCCCCGACCCCACGCCCCACACCCGACTGTGGCGCCTGCTCTCGGCGGTGGCTGCGGCACTGTGATCCGAACCGCCCGAGACGAACACCGCCTACCAGGCCATTGTGAACGCCTTCAACCAGCACCCCGACCAGGAGTGTGGCTGTGCACGTCAGACACGCGCTCAGGGACACGGAGGTGACGGCCTCGTGACCCCGGGCCCGGCCATCCTTGCCGGCACCGTGCTGACTACTCCACATCCGTAGTCTCGGTGAAGTCGGCCGGTTGCCGTCCTGCCCGCTCGGCTGCACGACGAGCGCCGTCGGCGCCGCCGCGGGCCACCGGAAAGACCGGTGACCCGCCGCAGCCCGTGCTCAGTACCAGGCGGTCCAAGCCAGGTCGTGGCCGTCGCAGGAGAGCACGGCTCGCGACACACGGCCGTTGAGGTTGTTGCCCATCTGCGTGTAGGCGTAGGTGATGCCCGGATCGACGGTCTCGGAGACCCAGCCGTCATTGCGGCCCACACCGTCGTTGGAACGCTGCAGCACGGCAGCACAGTTCTCCCGGGAATTCTCGATCCGGGCGAACGAGCCGCACTTGTCGGAGTAGAAGTACTTCAGGGCCATGTTCCCGGCGTACTGGGTGGGTCCGACCTGTCGGAACGTGCCCGTGCAGTAGTTCGTGGTGGGGTACTGCCCCTCCATGCCGTAGGCCCCGTAGTTGCCACCCGAGAACGAGGCGGCGTGGGCGGAGGTCGGCAGGAGCGCCATCACCGCGGCGGTGCTCCCGGCGGTCAGCAGTGTCCTGAGCAATCGGCGGCTCATCAGCCCTCTTTCGTGTGTCGGCAAGTGTGGTGGGCGCGCGCGGGCGACCGGTAGCCCGGCCGTCCCTCGCTCACCGCTGGTGACCGTACGGTCGGTCACCCGGCCCGCGACACCTGACATGTATCAGGGTCTCCCCTGAACAAGCGCACATATCCCGGTACTTCCGGATGATTCCCGTCGCCGGTGTGGCCGGCCGAGTGGTCCCGACGGTTCCTGCCACGAAGCGGCCAGGTCCATCAGCTCCTGGAGCAGCCGGTCGGCTGTGTCGTCGTCCCCGGCGCGCAGGGCCGCAGCACAGGCCTTCTCCAGATGGTGGGCGGCGGCCCGAAGAGCGGCATCGTGACCCGAGCGTGCGCGGCGACCCGCCGGACCGACCGGCTTGCCCGAGCGGTCCTGATGAGCCGTCAGCCCTCTGGGCTGGAGACTACGCATCTGACCAACAGGAACGGCGAAGTCCCCCGGCGGTATCAGCAGGGCCTGACGTACCAGACGGGGGTCCAGTCATAGCTCGGATTGCCATAGGGAGCGCCAGGCGTGACGTCGATGACGGTACGGTTCTGGTTCTTCATCAGCGCCTGGGTACCACGGGTCTGGAGGTTGTAGTAGGAGCCCTCGCCGGTCCAGTCCTGCAGCGCGTAGTCCTGGCAGTAGTACAGGGCTAGGCGGTCGCCCATGCCCAACTGCTGGCGGTACATGCAGAAGTACTCCTGGTCGCACTCCCACTGTGCCACGGCACGGCTTCCGGCCGACGTGCTCAGCTCACGTACATACCTCTCGCCGGGAACGGTGACCGTCAGCGTGGCGCCGTCGGCCAGGGCAATCTCATTCGCCGCGACCTGCCGTCCGTCGTGGCGGGCAAGGTAGCGGTCTACCTTCGACTGGAGAGCGTCGGCATCGTCTCGGCTGAGGCCGGCAGTGCGGGCCTGTTCACCAAAGGCCGCCCGGGCGTGCGTCGACTCGGCGGATGCCGGTACGGCCAAGCCCACAGACAGCACAGCCACGGCTGCAGCTGCGAGGGATGCGTAGCGCTTCAAGAGGGACATGCCATTCCTTTCCTGATGAAGCAAGAGGTGACGAGGAACTGGTCCGGACGGCGGGCTGGTCCGGTCCCGGGTACCGCGGTCATGATCCGCACCTACATGGCCAGGAATCTGCAGAGGCCGGGCCGGGCCCCGATCTCCTCCTGGCTTCCGACTGGAGTCCGCTGCCCCATGGTTCCTGAGGCTGACGCAACACGCGGGAAGCAACGGACATGGTGCACACCGGTTGTCGCCGACGTGCGGGCCCCCAGTAGGCGGGGGTCGGCACGCCGATGCGCTGTGGCATGCGGGAGAACGTACTCCGCCTGCCCCGCCATGTGGTCCTGACATCTGTCAGGACCACATGGAAAGCAACCAGCGGAGCACAGCCCGGCGCCGACTCCAGAGCGCGCTGGCTGCTGCAGCCTGCTCGAGCCTTCCGCCTCTACTCGCGCCGGACCTCCGCCCCAGAGATCGTCGTCGGGCAGGGGGCTGGTGGCTGCGGTGCCGTGACCACCTCGTAGACCTTGCGTCCGGAGTTCCGCCAGAGGTGGAACTGGTCGCTGCATCTGGACGGCCCGTGGCGCACCGCCGCTGATCGCGCCGCGGTAGGCTGCCGATCCGTCGCGGCAGAGCACCTCGATGTCCGGGTGCGCTCGTAATCAGGTGATCGTTGGGTCGGCGTCCTGAGTGTCCCAGGAAGGCGCAGGAACGCCTCATCGTTGAAGGTCTCCTCGAGGGCCGCGCCGGCTCAGGCACCTACGTGGCCCCGCCCCGCGACCGGCTCCGAATGATCCGGTCCCGGCACCGCGAACGCCGCGGCGGCAGCCCGTTCCGCGCAGACATGTACGAGATCGGAGGCAACGGAAGCTGGGAGGCAGCCTCCGAGGCCCGCACCCCCGCCCCGGAACACATCGCCCGGCGCCTCGGTATCGAGCCCGGCGAGCCGACCGTGCGCACGGCGTACGAGTTCCTCGCCGACGGCAAGCCCGCCCAGCTCTCCGTGAGTTGGGAGCCCATGGCCATCGCCGGCGGCACGCCCGTCCTGCTTCCGGAGATGGGCCCGCTCGCCGGCAAGGGCGTGGTCGAGCGGATGCGCTCGATCGGCGTCGACATCGAAACCTGGCTGGAGATCCCGCGCCCTGCCCGCGCCAGCGCGGAGCAGGCCGCCCCGCTCGGCCTCAGCGCCGGTGACCTGGTCCAGACGATCGAGCGGACATACTACGCCGGCGACGGCCGCGCCGTAGAGACCGCCGACATCGTCATCCCGGACCGGCACTGGGAGGTCGCCACGAGTTCGCCGTCGACCCACCCGAGCCCGCCTGACCATCCTCGTGCCTTGCCGGGAAAACTCGGCCACGCCCTCCCGCGTTCTCACAGCGTGCCGACCTGCTGACGGATCGTAGGCGGGGCCGGTCGTGGGCGCAGCCGAACCCGGCATCCCGCCGGAGCCGGACCTGCCCGATGATCTACGCCATGGTCATCGGCCGCCGACCGGCACGAGTACCCAACTCGACATTCACACCAGACCTGTGACCTGCGACCTCACGATGCACACCGCTCAGTGGGCGCGGCGCCGCGAAGCCCGACGTAACGCAGCGAAGGGCAAGCTCCGGATAATCCCGCTCAGCCCGGGACCGCACCGTGGCCAGCACGTAGATCCGGACGCTCCGCGCGTGATCCAGGAGTGGACCGGCACTGAGTGGGAGACCACCGGCGTGGTCGAGAACCTGGCCGAGGCCAAGGCCATCCTCTACCCGCCGCAACCCATCGCGGAGAAGCCCGCCGACTGAAGCGCTCCGGGTCTGATGGCAATGCCGCTTGGTTAGCGTCTCAGGATGTTCAGAGTCGGCGGTCCGTCATGGAGCGTGGGGCGGTCGGCCGTCCGTTTGACTCGATGGCGGCTCAGGCGGTGTCGTTTCACCGTCCGGGGACAAGTGCGGTGGCGTCGAGGCGGATTGGGCCGGGCCAGGATCTCTGCCTGGGTGAGGATCAGTGCCTGCCTCAGGTAGGCAGGGGAAAAAGCTCCTTGATCCACTACTTGTCTGCGGACCACCCGCAATGCCCGGATGAACGACAACCGATCGGGATCCATTGCGGCCTGGTCAGCCGCCCGTACCATCAGGCGGCGGATGCCGTAGTGCGTGGTCAGCAGAGTCCTGGATGGACAAGCTCGTCCAGCCATTGCCCATCAGCCTTGACCGGCTGCGGCAGGACCGCATCCTGGAGGAGGCCCTCGCCAGCGGCGCCGACCCTCTCCACCTCGGGCACCTCTTCTCCCTCGGCGCCAAGACCAGCCTCCGCTACACGAACGCAGTCACCCTCTCCGCCGCCGAACACGATTCGCGCACCCGCTGAGCGGCGGTGCGAGAGCCCGCACGCTGCTCCCGATCACCATGGTGAGAGCATCGCCACTGGACTGATGGAGCGGGGAGAGGGAGAGCGTGACCCAGGGGCAAGTGACTTATGAGATGCGGTACGCGGTGTTTCCGCCGGCCATCGTCAGCGGGGGTGAACAGGACAAGCAAGGCGGGGCTGTTCGGCTCTGCCGTGATGCCGACGCCCCTGCCCCGGACCGGTATCGCTCCGTCCGCGCTTTCCACATCGTCCCTGACGGGCAGGCCCCGCTGGCCCGGGTGACCACCGAGCGGCCCCTGGGCCCGCGTGTGAGCGAGCACCCCGCCGTCTATCGTGTCGAGGACCCGTCCGGCACGCTGCTCGGACGGATCACGTTGCGGCGTCGCGGCTTTCTCCGGTTCGGCCGGACGCGGTGGACCGTAGAGCCGGCCGCGGGTCCTGCCCTGCAGGGCTATCAGGGTCGCCTGATGTGGTGGGCGCTGTGGTGGCCGGCGGGACTGCCGGTCAGCCTGCTATGGGGGATCACCTCCATTTTGGGCGAGGGCGACGGCGGGTTCGGTCCTCCCCGCCGTGTCATCTGGCGCGACGGCGCGGGCCGGGCACACCTCGTCTTCCGCGGTTTGGCTGACGACTACCGAGTGTTGATGCCCGGCTGGGACTCTCGCCTGGTCACCGCGCTCGTGGGGCTCCACCAGTCGTTCGACCCCTCCGACGGCGCAGGAGCGCTGGGCTGGTACGAAGCATGAGCCGACACGGCATCTGACCGCCCGGTCCCGCACAGTTCCTGAACCGCAGTGCCGATCCAGGCCAACTCGCCACCGGCACCCGTGGGTTCATCTCAAGCACCCTTCAGAATTCGAGAACCCACGGAGGTTCGATTCACCCCGTTCCACTGCGAGCCTGGCCTGCGCGGCGCCCACGAGAAGGGCGGCGTCGAGGGACAGGTCGGCTACTTCCGCCGCAACTACCTCACCCCGGTGCCCCAGGTGGACAGCCTGGACGAACTCAACGCCAGGTTCGCCGAGTTCGAGGCGAAGGAGGACGAGCGGCGGATCTGGGCGAGGATGCGGACGATCTCGCAGAACTTCGCCCGCGAGGCCGGTCATCTGATGCCGCTACCGGACGATCCGTTCGCCACCGGGATCACGCTCACGCCCCGCGTCGACCGCTACGGCGTGATCACCGTGAAGATGTGCCGGTACTCGGTCCCGGTCCGTTTCATCGACCGCAGGGTCACCGTCACGCTCACCTGCGACGACATGGCTGCCTATGACGGCCGACGGGAGATCGCCCGCCATCGGCGGCTGGCCGGCCGCGGTGCCGAACACCTCGTCCTGGACCACTACTTGGAAGCCCTGCTGACCAAGCCGGGCGCGCTGGAGCGCTCCGAGGCCCTCCACCAGGCCCACGCCGAGGGCACCTTCGCGGCCGTCCACGAGGCGTTCTGGGCCGCGGCCAAGAAGGCCCTCGGTGACATCGAAGGAACGAAAGCCCTGAGTCAAGGTGCTGTTGCTGCATCGCCACCAGCAGCACGCCGACGTGGTGGCAGGCATCCGCGGGGCCCTCGCGGCGGGCATCTTCAATGCGGGTAGCGCCGAGGTAAGCCCAAAAAACGCCAGTTGTTGATCTTGAAGTCCTGATGGCTCCACTGCGCCGACTTCTCTACGCCGCCAAGGCCGCGGCCGTGCGTTCGTCGTATTCGCGCAGCATCCGCATAACAGTGGCGGGCGAAGGGTGCTGTCCCTTCTTCGCACCTGTGGTAATAACGAGTCGCTTGGCGATGTCGCACAGGCTCATCTCCTGGTCGCGCAGGTGGAGGGCCATGGACAACATGTCGCCGTCGGTGACGCCCGCGCCGCCGATGGTCTTGCCGCGCTTGCGGGCGGACGCGTGGCCTTCGAGGGTGCGGTCGCGGATGTACTCGCGCTCTATGCCGGACATGGCGGCCAGCACGGTGAACACGATGCCGGAGGGGTCGTGCGAACCCTTCAGCTCCCCGGCGAGGAACTCCAGGCCGACGTCGCCGGCTTTCAGCTCCTCGGCGAGCAAGGCGAGTTCGATGCCGCGGCCGAGGCCCTTGTGGTCGTGGACGACGAGGGTGACAGCGACGCCGGAGGTACGGATTTCACCGGCAAGCTTCACGGCGGCCTCCAGGTCGGGGCGTTGGGTGGCGAGGGTGGAGATCTTCTCGGAGAAGACGCGGGTGACCCCGGCTTCGGTGAGGGAGCCCATCTGCGCATCCAGGGACTGCCGCGCGGTCGAGGCGCGGGCATACCCGAGGCGTACGTGTCCGACCGGCTCGGTGCCGGCGCTCGCGGGCCGGGGCAGCTCGCTCCAGAGTGAGCCCGGCTTGCGCACCGCAGGAGTCGGCACACTGAGGGTCTTGGCGAGTTGGGGCACGAGGCGGAAGCGGGCGGTGTGGTATTGGATGGCCACCTTGCCCTTGCCGGTGCGGCACGGGGAGCCCGCGGGGGCGGCGCAGGTGGAGATCGGGCAGGCGTGCGATTCCACGCGCTTGAAGTCGTCGCTCGCGCCCCAGACCGTTTCATAAGGGTGTTTCAGACGTCCCGTCGTTTGCAACGACTCATGAAACATGATCGCCGCAGGTGGATGTCCGGGGGACGAGATGTTTCATGAGCGACCGTCTATGAAACGCGCTTCTTTGGCACGAACCAGGAGTCACGCCGATCCAATGTGGGGTGTACTCGGTGACAGGGCAGTCTGTCTCCCGGCGGCCGTGACGATGACCGCATGTGTGGAACGGGCGCACCCCCCGAAATATTCGTCAGGCGCCGCCCCAGACCGGGGCGTTCGTCCCCAACAGACCCGGCGGGCGTGCCCAGTTCACCGGGCCCCCCTCGTACGACACCGGCGGCAGCGTGTGCCGCAGTCGGCCCATGGGGCTGGCGGTCTCAGTCAGCCAGTGCTCGGCGTCGAAGCCCTCATCCTCGCCCGGAACGGCTGCCAGATCGTGGACCAACCAGTGCGCGGTCTGCGTCAGGGCCAGACGAACAAGTCGGGTGCCGCCCGTGCGGTGCTGCTCAGTGAGCGCGCGCAGCACGCCGGCCGCAAGCAGATAACCGGTGCCGTGGTCGAGCGCCTGGGCGGGCAGCACACCGGGCGAGTCCGGCGAACCCTCCAGTTCGGCGATGCCGGTGGCCACCTGTACCAGGCTGTCGAAGCCGCGCCGCTCATGCCACGGCCCGTAACGGCCCCACGCGGAGAGCTGGGCAATCACGAGACCCGGACGGCACTCGGCGAGCGCCTCGGGTGTTAGTCCGAACCGTTCCAGCGCGCCCGGCCGGTAACCGGTGACCACCACATCTGCCATATTGAGCAGTCCCTCGAAGAGCCCACGGTCGGTGGCCTCTCCCAGGTCCAGGGCGGTCGACCGCTTCCCCATTCCTGTGTCGTTGTGGGCCTCCTGACTTTCCGGCAGCTGTGGGGCGTCGATCCGCAGCACGTCAGCGCCGAGCAACGCCAGCGTTCGGGTGGCGACCGGTCCAGCCAGCACTCGGGTCAGATCCAGGACGCGCAGCCCTGCGCACGGTAGCGCGGCACCACCAAGCATCCGGGCGGGGGCATCATCGATGCGCGCTGTCGTCAGCAGCGGCTGTCCCGCAACCATGACCCCCTGCTCGCTCATGGCCCAGTCCTCGGGACTGCGTGCCGCGACGGCCAAACCGCCCGCCGTGTACACAGTCTCCTCCACCTCCAGCGCGGGAAGCCGGGCGATCGCCTGGCCCACCGCGTCCGCCTCGTCCCCGCCGACGCCCTCCGGCACCCCGAGAGCGGCGAGCAATCGGGCCCGGTGGTGCGGGTAATTGGCGTGCGTACGAACCCATCCATCGGTCGCCCGCCAGAACCGAGACAGCGGCGAGAAGGTCGACCACGCTTGCCCGTCGACCCGCACCAACCGGTCGCTGAGGAACGCCGTCGCGACTGCCTCGTCATCAACCTGCACACGGGGAACGGGGCGCCCCGTACGTACGGAAGTGAGCTCGGCTGCCGCGAGCGAGCACACTGCGACAGTGGCACGCGCCAGCTCCATGACGGGCAGCCGCGCCGGCCGTCCTCCGGATGGACCGCCGTAGGACACTAGGTCGAACAGCGATGAGTCGGCACCCAGTGCCGCCCAAGCCTGCGAGGCCCCGGAGGTCAGTGAGGAATTCACACCCACACTATGGCACTGAGTGCCACCTCCGGGAAGGGCAGAGCCCTGGAGCTGCGTCCTCACCGACGTGCTACTGAGTGCAGGGTGGCGCCAGGTGTCAGCGGTCTTCATCAGGGTGGGGCCGAGCCGGTCTTTCATGGCGAGTTCGAAGCGTCTACGAATCAGGCGGCCTGGCGGAGGCCGACGGCAGTGAGGTCCTCGCGCAGGGGGGCGAAGTCGACGTCAAGCTTCGTCTCGTACGCTTCGGGCTGGATGCCGAGTTCGTGGATGGAGTACTCGCCGAACCGTTTGATGTGCCCGGTCAGGTACGGCGAGATATACGCCAAGCCTTCTGGGTCGATCTCCCAGCCCTCCTCATGGAGCTGGCGGATGATCTCCGCGATGTCCAGGGCGTTGTGGAAGATCACCGCGTTCGTGAGCAGGGCGTTGAATTTCATCGCCTTCTCCTGCTCGATGGGGTCGTTGTCGGCGAGGACCCCCTGGTTGCCGAAGCCGACCCACTGGGAGAACCGGTTGAACGACTCGACCTTGTTCGTCGCGGCCATAACCCGTCGGCGCAGCGGCGCATCCGAGAGGTAGCGCAGTAGCTGCACCGTGCGGATCACACGGCCGACCTCGCGGAACGCGGTGTAGGGCGAGCGCGCATTTGCTCAACTGAGGCTCGCTCCCCGATGAGGGCGCGGCGCCCTGGTTGTACTCCGCCGACAGGAACTCCCCAGCGGGACCTCGGCCGCATCGCCGTACCAGGCCTCTCGGTCGGCCATGGCGAGCTTGGTGCCCTTGATGAGGGTATGGAAGTATTCGGGGGTGCCCTCGCCCAACTCCCCTGGAAGCAACGCAAGTTGTTGCAGGGAAGACCGGGCCCTGGCTCCACGGGCCCGCCTTGCAGACCGTCCAGCCGTCCCAGTCGTATGTGGCGGGTGCCTCGTAAGTAGCCGGCCATGAAGCAAGGTCGTCGCCGGTCAGCGTCCCGGCGTGACGCTCGCCGGAAGTGTCCAACGCGGGCCGCGCCGCGAACTCCGCGATGAAGCCCTGCGACCACCCCCTTCGGGCCGCGTCAATCTGCGCCTCGCGCGAGGCGCCCGCCGCCTCGGCCTCGGAGATGACGCGGCGCCATGTCCTGGCCAGCGATGGATTCTTGAAGAGCCTTCCCGGCTGCGGAGCCTTCGCGCCTCGCAGGTACAGATCGGCTGAGGTCGTCCACTCGTTCTCGAAGAGCTCTCGGACGGTCTCGACTGTGGCGCCAACGCTGCCCACCAGCGGGTGACCCTGCTCTGCGTAGCCGATGACGTACTTCAGAAACTCCGCAAGGGACTTGGTGCCATAGTCGCGCAGGAGCAGCATCCACGCGTCGTAGGCACCGGGGACGGCAGAGGCGAGCGGGCCGGTGCCGGGCACCAGGTCGAGTCCCAGCGAGGTGTAGTGCTCGATCGTTGCCCCGGCGGGCGCCGGGCCCTGCCCGCACAGCACTACCCGATCGCCCCCGGCCGGAGCGAGAATGATCGGCACCTCACCGGCCGGGCCATTCATATGCGGCCCGACCACGTGCAGCACAAAGCCGGCCGCAGCCGCCGCGTCGAAGGCGTTGCCGGCGTTCTCCAGCACGGCCATGGCCGACTGCGAGGCGAGCCAGTGGGTGGAGGACACCATGCCGTAGGTGCCCTGGAGGGTCGGCCGGGTGGTGAACACCGACGCAGCTCCTTGGTCGAGCCTTCGTCGAGCATCAGACCATTGCCGGGGATACGACGGCAACGGCACGTTCCGCACCCACGTGACCGGGGTGCTCCGATGGGTTTCGTCAACCTGTGAGGACGGGTTGGGGGCGTAGAAGGTGCCGTCGCGGAGCATCGCGAACAGCACGTCGGCTCGGCGTCTTGCGAGGCAGAGGAGAGCTTGGGTGTGGTGCTTTCCCTGGGCGATCTTCTTGTCGTAGTAGGCGCGGGAGGCCGGTCGGCCAGGGCAGCAGGGACACGAGGATCCGCTCGGCCGCCTCAAGTACCCGGTGGACCTGCTCCTCCCTCACCGCGTCGACCGCCGCGGGCGAGCGGCAGGGTGGCGGGCTCGATGCGGCCGGCTCTGCTGCGGCCGCCGCCGCACGGGCCTGGCGGACGGTACGGTCGGCGATGTGCGTCAGCCCGCTCGTCACCGCCTGGACGACACCGTGCCAGCCCTCACCGAACTCGTCGCTGCTGCCGGCGGGTGCCCCCGTGTCCAACTCGGCGACTTCGACATGCGCGCCTTCCACCGCCCCGGCCTCTGTCACCACCAGGAGGTGCTGTACCTCAACGCGGGCCTATCAGGGCTGATGCTCACCCGCAGGTTCCCTTCTGGTGTGTCACCTGAGGTGTGTCACCTGACTTCAACGGAGTAGCTGCTTCCGTCGAAGGTCCATCCGTCGGTGCCTTCGCCGATGTCCTCGACAATGACGTCGTCGATGAAGTGGTCCTCGAACTCGTCATCAGTGAGCTCGCCGGCCACCCAGAGGTCTTCGATCGCGTCCCAGTCGCCCCGGCGCCCGTCGATCCGCAGAGGCGCGGCGTCTGGTGTTCCGCGCTCGCGCCGGTCGGTGCCGGTGGTGACCCAGCCGCTGATCTCGAAATCGCCGTTCTTGACGTGGTCGGGGATCGGGTCGGCGGGGACGATGGCGACATTCTCGTAGGCGGTGTGGATGAGGTCGCGATAGCTGCGGCGGATGTTGTACTCGGGGTCGGACAGCCAGTTGAGCAGGGTCTTGGTGGTCACATTCAGTCCGGCCTCGTCCAGGGCCTGGTATCCGCGGTGGGTTGCGGTGAGCTGGCTGAGCTGGGCGTGCCAGTGCTTGGCGTTGTACGTCGACAGCCGGTGGCGGGGGGTGACCTGGGCGCGCAGGAGGTCACCCAGGGCGGCGCCCAGGGAGTCGCCGCGGCCGGTGGGTCCGGCCATCAGTCGTCACCTTCGGGGATGATCTCGCCGGACTGGATGAAGTTGGCCTTGACCTCGCCGAAGCCGGTCCCGATCCGGTATGTGGCGGGCGCGGTGCCGTCGGGCGCCCAGAAGACGGCCGCGTCGACGTTGCGCAGCGCGAGGAGCGTGTGGCCTTCCTGGACGGCCCTGAAGGCCACACTCCAGTGACGGACGGATGCCTCGGCGACCATGCTCATGCGCCAGTCCGGCCGCCAGAACGGAGACCGCTGTTCGGGGCGTTTGGGCCACAGCAGGCGCAGCGCGATGGACAGCCTGGTCTTGTACGCCTTGTAGGGGTCGCCGCCGACCTGGACGAGCTCGGTCCGTGCCTTGCGGGTGGCCTCGTAGAAGGGCTTGAAGAGGGACTCGTTGTACTTCCCGGTCCAGGAGTCGTGAATGACCGGCATGACGCTGAGGTGGCCCTCCCGAACGAGCTTTTCCAGCTGCTTGATGTGGGAGGTGGTGACCCACACCCGGCCGTCCTCGTCGGGCCGGTCGATGATCCGCCCCAGCGGGTGCGGCATGTCGGTACGGGTCCACTGCGGGATGTCGATGAGATAGATGCCGGCCTGGGTCTTGTCGAACGCGTCGAGCGGGCCGGTGTGCAGGAGTTTGTTCGGGGCGAGGGGCACGGCCGAACAGCCGGAGGGGAAGCTGCCGTTGCGGTCGATCAGGCACAGCACGCCCCCACCGAAGGAGTCGGGCACGTCGAACTTGTCGCGCCGGACGCGCTTTCCGTTCGCCCTGACGTGGGGAACGCGGGTGAGGGTGACGTCGGGGTGGACCCAGCGGGGCTCGCCGTCCATGTGCTCGCTGATCAGCGGCCACGGACCGCTGTCACGCTCCTCGGTGCGGATGACCGGGATCGGGTGCATCTTCGAGCGCTTCACGGCGTCTTTGAGGATCTTCAGGGCGGGGAAGACATGGCCCTCAGGTTCGTCCTTCTCATCCCCCGGCACCAGTCCGTCCTGGTCGTCTTCCTCGTCCTCCGTCACGTCGTCCTGGGCCTGCCCGCTGTCCGCCGGGGCGTGGACAGGAGCACCGGCGGCAGAGGTCTGCCCGGCGCTTGAGGCGGTGTCGGTGGGCACGGGCGTGCCGTAGGACAGCAGCGCGGCGGCGAGGCGGTGCCCCTCATGTGTGTCCGGCATCTCCGCTACCGCTGCGGCGGCCTGGAGCAGCGACGGCAGGATTGCCTTGAGGGCTTCCTGGTCGCCGTTGGCGACTGCGGTCCGCCATGCCGCCAGCTCGTGGGTGAGGGCTGCCGGGATCCCCTGGTGTCCGCCGGACGTGTAGGGAAGGGCGGCTTCGGCCAGTTCCAGCGCCGCCGTTCCCCTGGCGGCCGGCGAGAGCCCCGGGTGCGCCGGACTGTGGGCGCGGTCGAGGGGGGCGGCTCCGGCGTCGAGGAAGCGGGCACGGAGCAGGTCGGGCTGCAGGTACGCCGAGCCGATCGTGCCGAAGTCGCGCTCCGCAACCGTCACCTGGACCTTGGCAGGGTCCTCGGTCGGCGCGAGCGTCAATATGACGTCGGCGGCCAGGAGACCCAGAAACGTGGGATCGGCGCTGTCCACGATGGCGAGCACCGGCACACGCAGGGTGCGCGCGAGAGAGGCCAAAACCTGGGAGGCGTCCGGGAGACGGTCACCGGACAGCGGAAGACGGGCGTTGTGGGCGGCCTGGAGCCGGTCCACGACCACCAGGGCCAGATCCTGGACGTACGGGGCGGTCTCCGCGATCGCCTCGGCGGTCAGCTCACTGCCGTCGTCGATGAGCAGCGGCGCCTGGACCAGCTCTTGGGCCACCTGCTGCTCGCGCTGGGTGAGGCGGCCCTGCTTCAGGCGCGGGTAGTCGCCGCCGGTCTCCGCGGAGATGATCCGGCGCATGATGTCGGCCTGGTTCGGTCCCGACGCCGCGTACAGGACCCGGTGGTGGTCGACGAGCGCGGTCTGCCGCGCGGCAGCCAGGCCCAGCAGACTTCCGCCCACGTTCGGCGCGGCCGCCACCAGCGTCAGCCGACCCGGCTGCAGACCGCCCGTTGCGGCGTCCAGGCCGGGCAGCCCGAACATGGGGCCGCTGGTCGGGCCGGAAGCGAGCACGGCGCCGATGGCGTCGCCCAGCGTGGCGAGCCTGCGCGGTGCGCCGCCGCTGTCCTGATCATGTGGGCTGTTCACCGCACCTCCTGCGGGTGCCGCGCCAGTGTGCGCGGTCGTGTCGGACGAGGGAGCACCGGACGGGGTGTCGGCGGGGAGCAGTACCGCGACGGGGGTACGGCTGCGTCGGAGCACCTGCGGCTGGCCCTGGGCGGCCAGCGTGATGAGTTCGCCGAAGTCCTTCTGCGCCGCACTCAGCGCGTGGGAGGGGAATGCATCGGCCTTTCGGGCTGCCGGTAGCCGGTCGAGCGGCGCCAGCAGAACGCGCTCCCGATGCTTGTGGATCAGCGTGGTACGCCCTTCCAGCTCGGCGCGCTTCACCAGGGAGAAGAGCTCCGTACGGGCTTCGGTTGCGTTCATCGCGACTTCTCCGTGCGGCTGATTCACTCACCCTCCTAAGGCACTCAACTCACTATCACTGTATCAGCATCAACTCAACTCTTTGAAAGAGTCACACCTTTATCTGCACCTATTCACTCTCTTGAGAGGCTCTTGGGTGTGGAGCTGACGCCTTGCGGCCATTCGCAGCCGACACGACGGGCAGCTGCACGACAAGACGAAAGCCGGAGCCATCACCCGGCCCCGGCCTTCGCTCACACCGTTCGCAGACGATCACATCTCTCCTGCTCATCGGGCGTCTCCTGCGTACGCGAGGTCGCCGACGGCGGAGTGGGTCTTGCTCAGCTTGTTCGCGAGCCCTCCCGCGAGGTCCTGCGCCGCGGCGGAGTGCTCCGTGAAGCGCTCGAGTACTTCGTCGAGAGGCTCGCCCCGGAAGTCGCTCATCAGGCGACCCTCATCCTGGAGGAGCTGAACCGAGGTCCCGATCGAGTCGAGGGCAGTCCTCATATCTGCGGCGAGGCGGGTGAGGTAGCCGTAGATGTGGCATGCCTCCCCCGGGTGCTCGATCCCGCGGTTCTGGAGCTCACCGACGAGCCCGGCGAGGGAGCGGGCCGCGTCCTCCGCCTTGTGCTCCATGGTCGTGAAGCGGTGCAGGTAGTCATGCACGCGGGGCGGGTGGTAGCCCAGCTCGCTCCAGCGATGTCCGCTCGCCGCGAGTGCTGTGGCACGCAGCACGAAGTCCTTCGCGCGGGCGCGTGCCCGCTCCGTCTCACCCCAGTCGAACTCCGCCAGGTCGAACCCGACGGCACCGCGCCCCATCCTCTGATCTTCGCAGGGAATCCCGGTCTTCAGGCCGGGCGGGAATGCGATCCTCGGTCTGGAGGCGCGAAGCGCCGGAGTTCTCTGCGTC
>NZ_JBFAHW010000174.1:0-15569 GCF_040654355.1 Streptomyces sp. NPDC050704
AGGTGCAGTTCTGGCTCGAACACGTGGGGCGTACGAGTTTCACGTATAAGTTCGTTATTCTGTCTGCTGATCGCGCGACCGTCCACGCCAGCGGGACGCGAGCAATGGTGAACCTCGATGCCGGCACGTTGCGGCCGGCTCCGCTGACCTGGGACCTCTTGGAATTCAGCCGACCGCTCATGTCGGACGAACTCCTGGCGACGCTGGAGGCGAGGGAGCGGCAGTCCGCCTCGCCGGACGGAGAGGGTTCACCCGTTCAGTGAGGCAGCCGGGAAACGCTGCCTGGCGCGTCGGACGCCCCACTTTCTGACGGTGACGGCGTAGTACCCGCCTGATGATTCGGAACACCGCAGCCTTGGGAGGTATGCGCGTGTTGCCGAAAGTCGGGAGGAGGATCCGGGACCTGCCGATCACACCGGATGCAGTCCGCGGGAACTCGACCGGCACCGGGAACGACTACTGGTTCGTCGGCGATTCTCGGACACGGGAGACACACCAGTGGAACGCAGACAGTTTCTTCGCCGGACGACAGCAGCACCGGCGTAGCTCTGCCCTCTTGGACGAGCGTGGGGGATCGGACCGTACACCGGTATGTCCGCCCCAGGTTGTCTCCCCGCCCGATGCCGCCACCTCAAAGCCAGTGCCGACGGCACCTCGCACATTCCGCGGGTGCCGCCGGCAGCGGGGAAAACATGTCTTGGTCACGGCCGCCGTGGGCGCGGAGCTGGGCCGGGTAGGTGCCGGGCGCCGCCCGCTGGTCCAGCCTTCGGGCAGTGTGGCGGGGAGCAGGAACTCGTCGTCCGGGTGCACGCACCTGCGGACAAGCTGGACATCGACGGCGGCGCCCGGGTCTCCCTCGTTCTGATGCACCTGGCGGTGGCGGCGGTGCTGATCCCGGGGGCTGGGAGGCAGGTCCTCCGGGGCGGGAGCCGGTACCGGGAGGGCGTGACCGCCGGCACCAAGTACGCCGCGCACCGCATCAGATGGCAGGGCGAATGGCGGCTCCTCGCCACGCAGGGAGGAGGCTCGTAGGCGGGTTCGGCGGGGGAGTCATCCCCTTGCCGACGCGTCAGCGGAAATCGCCCTCGCCGGCCGCCGTCGACGAACCGCGCACCGCGTCTGGGGCGGCGGCCTTCATGAGCGCTCCTTGTCCGGACTATGAGCAAATGATGACGGAGGGCGGTCGGGCGCTCGAAGGCTGTTGTGCTGGGGGCATGAACAACAGGCACAAGTCCCTTCCCCGTTCTCTCCGCTACGCCCTGAGCGCGGTCACCGTGGTCGCCGTGCTCGGCCTCACCTTGGTCGGGTGCGGCGAGAAGGGCACCGGCAGCCAGGACGAGGGGCACGGCAACACAACGACGCGCACCGGTGCGAAGGTGCTGTGGCTGGGCGACTCCATCGCGGGCGCCGAGGCTCCCGCCCTGGGCGCGGCTCTGAAGGCCAGTGAGGTGGAGTTCAAGAACTCCTCTTCGGATGGTGGGGGCACCATCGTCGACAGCGGCGAGAAGATCACGCAGATGATCTCTGGCGAGACATGGATGCAACTGCGCAAGGACATCGAGTTGTTCCGTCCCACCGTGATCGCCTACCAAGTCACGACGTACGACTGGGGAAGCCAGGACCAGCAGCGGGCCGCCTACGAGAAGGCCGTCGACACGGCCAAGGGCGCCGGGGCCAAGGTGGTGTTCGTCTCGCCACCCCCCATCAAGATCGACGCGTTCTACCGGCAACACGAGGCGCAGATGCGCACCGCTCCCAAGGCAGCCGCGGAAGTCGCCGGGAAGAGCGGTGGCACGGCGGCCTTCTTCGACGCCTCGCAGGTGTGGGGCACCGACGCCTCGGCGGCCAAGGCCCAGCGCGCCGCGGACGGGATCCACAACTGCCAACAAGGGGCGGCCGCCTTCGCCAAGTGGTTCACCGACAAGCTCGGCGAACAGGAGAACTTCACGCCGGCGTCGGTGGACTCCTGGGCCCAGGAGTCCTGGACCGGTGACGAGCGATACAGCAAGCTCGGCTGTGCCGCCTGACGGAACGGTTGACTTCATGCTTTCGCGTCTTCCGTCGCCCGCGCGCGGCCGCGCGGTGCCTGACCGGCGCCGTGCGGCACGCCGCAGCGGGGTGGGCCGTGCGCACATAGCAGCTCTCGACGGGCTGCGCGGGTTCGCGGTCGCGGCCGTGCTGCTCTTCCACGCCGGGCATCTGCGCGGCGGGTTTCTCGGCGTCGACCTGTTCTTCGTGCTCTCCGGCTACCTGATCACCGGGCTGCTCCTCGGCGAGGCCACGGAGCGCGGCCGGATCGCCCTGGCCGTGTTCTGGTCCCGCCGTGCCCGTCGCCTGATACCCGCTCTCGTCTGCGTGGTGGTCCTGACCGTAGCGGCCACATGGGCGTGGGGGAGCACGGCGCAGCTGCGCTTTGCGCTCGACGACATGCCCTGGGTCGGGGCCCAGGCGGTCAACTGGTACTACATCACGGAGCAGGTGGGCTACTGGAACGCCTCCGACACCCGCGTCTTTGCCCACCTGTGGAGTATTGGTGTGGAGTGGCAGTTCTACCTGGTCTGGCCGCTGGTGGTGGCGGTGGCCGCCCGGGGGCGTTTCGGTGAGCGGCTCGTGGCCTCGCTCGCCGGCGCGGGTGCCCTGGTCTCCCTCGCCCTGACCGTCTCGCTGGGTGCCGCGGTGGACACCACCCGCGCCTACGAGGGCACCGACACCCGTGGCGCGGCCCTGTTGCTCGGGGCGCTCGCGGCCACCGCGTCGGTGCGCAACCTCGTCCGCCGTGTGCCACGCCGGGCGGCCGACCGCGCGTGCCTTGTCCTGGGGTGTGGGCTGGTGGTGGCGTGGGCTGTGGCCGAGGGCGAGACGGCGCCCCTGCTCTTCCGGGGCGGGCTCTTCCTGCACTCTCTCGCCGCGGCCGTACTGATCGTCCTGATGGCCCAGGTGCCAGGCACCTGGGCGGCACGGATTGCGGGCAGCCGCCTGCCGCAGGGCCTGGGAGAGCTGTCGTACAGCCTGTATCTGTGGCACTGGCCGGTGTACCTGCTGCTGTTGCCCCGACTGTCGGTGCTCGGGGACTGGAGCGCAACCGGCGTCGCGATCGGAGTTTCGCTGGTGGCCGCCGCGGTGACGAAGCGGTTCGTCGAGGATCCGGTGCGGTTCCGGGCGAGGTGGGCGCGCGGCAGGCGCGGGGTGATCGCGACGGTCGCGGCGGCCCTGGCCGGAGTCATCCTGTGGGCGGCGGTGCCCGAGCCGGTGCCGGGGGCCGGCACGGTCGACATCGACCAGTTGGAGTGACCCCCGGATCCCTGTCCACCCTGACGGCGCACACAATGTCGGAACAACACGCTCACCGCGGAAGGGGCCCCGTACATGACCCGTGTCCTGTTGATCGAGGACGATCCGGCCGTGCGCCGCGGTGTCGTCCTGGGCCTGTCCCGCAACGGGCACGAGACCGAGGCGGTCGGCACCGGCGAGGACGGTCTCGATGCCCTGGTCGCCATCAAGCCGGATCTGGTGCTGCTCGATCTGATGCTGCCCGGCATGAGCGGTCTGGAAGTATGCCGCCGCATCCGCGAGACCAGCCGGGTTCCCATCGTGATCCTCTCCGCACGCGGCGACGACATCGACGTCGTGATCGGCCTGGAGACGGGCGCCGACGACTACGTCGTCAAGCCCGCCGGCGCCGCCGTCATCGAGGCCCGGATGCGCGCGGTGCTGCGCCGCGTCGCCCCCTCCCCGGCCGACACCGACACAGGTGCCGGTCCGACCTCGGTGGGCGATCTCGAAATCGACCGCGACGCGCTGATCGTCCGCAAGCACGGCGAGGAACTCCCGCTCGCTCCCTCCGAGTTGAAGCTGCTGCTCTTTCTCAGCGCCGCCCCGGAGCGGACCTTCAGCCGCCAGCAGCTGCTGGAGGACATCTGGGAGCACAGCTACTACGCGGACGCCCGCCTGGTCGACGCCTGTGTGATGCGGCTACGCGCCAAGATCGAAGAGGATCCGCGCCGCCCGGTATACGTTCAGACGGTGCGTGGCTTCGGCTACCGCTTCGGCCCGCTGCCCGCATGAAACTCACCCTGCCCCGCGGACTGCGTCCACGCCTGGTCGTCGCGTTTGTCCTCGTCGCCGCGCTCAGTGCGTCGATCACCGCCGTGCTCACCTTCCGGCAGGCCCGCAGCTCGATTCTGGACCGCACCCAGAACAGCGCCGTCCGCGAACTGCGCCTCCAGATCGACTCGCTCGCCCCCAACCTTCCGGCCGATCCCAATGACGTGGATCTGCGCATCTTCGCGCGCCGGCTGGACAGCGCCTCGGGCGCGCGCGGCTGGCACACGGCCGTCGCCCGCGACGGCGGGCCGCTCATCGGCACCGCGGGCGGCGTCAGCGGCGCCCTGCGCGACGTGGCGGAGAACGGCGACGCCACCTTCTACGAGCGTGTGGAGCACGCCGACGGGCCCCGGCTGCTCATCGGCATGCCGATCAGCTACGCCGGTGGGCGCGATGGAGCGCGGAAACCATCGGGGCTGGTCGCCTACGCCGTTCTGCCACTGGACGGCGAACAGGCCGACGTCTCCGCCCTGATCACCGCGGCCTGGGCGGGTGCCGTCCCGACGCTCGCCTTCGCCGTCGTGCCTGCCCTGTTCGCGGCCCACCGGGTACTGCGTCCCGTACGGCAGCTGCGTACGGCCGCCGAGAAGATCACCTCGGGTGCCCTGGACACCCGCCTGGACATCGTCGGCAAGGACGAACTCGCCGCGCTGACCGGCACGTTCAACACCATGGCGGCCGCACTGGAGCGGGACGGGGCCGAACTGCGGCGGATGGAGGCCAACGCCCGTCGGTTCGCCGCGGACGTCTCGCACGAGCTGCGGACTCCTCTCGCCGCGATGGCCGCCGTCACCGACGCCCTCGACGAGGATGCCCGCTCCGGCATCCTGCCTCCGGACACCGCCGACGCGGTCCTCCTCATCAGCGACGAGACCCGCAAGCTGGCCGGCATGGTCGAGGACCTCATGGAGATCTCCCGCTTCGACGCGGGTGCGGCGGTTTTGCACCTGGACGACGTGAGTCTGCACACCCTCGTCCACAAGACGCTTGACCTGCGCGGCTGGCGCGAGCCGGACGAGGTGATCACCGAGCTTCCCGAGGACGACCCGCGCCTCCGAGTCGACGCGCGGCGCATCGACGTCGTCCTCGCCAATCTGATCGGCAATGCGCTGCGCCACGGCGCCGCTCCTGTCACGGTCCGGGCGACTGCCACGCGGGAGTCCCTCATGATCGACGTCGCCGACGACGGCCCCGGCATCCCCGACGAGGTCCTGTCACATGTTTTCGACCGCTTCTACAAGGCGGACGCCGCCAGGGGCCGGTCCGAGGGGAGCGGCCTGGGACTCGCCATCGCGCTGGAGAACGTACGGCTGCACCACGGCACCCTCACCGCCGCCAACCTCCCCGGTGGCGGCGCGGTGTTCACCATCGCACTCCCGCGTACCCTCCGGCAGGAGGACCAGCCATGAAGCGCCGGCTCACCTGTCTCGTAGCCATGGTGGTCCTGCTGTCGTCGGGCTGCGGCATCGGCTCCACCGGCCCTGTCCGAGCCGGCGCCCCGGCGTCCGGCCTGCGCGAACCGGGGTCCTCGCACCACTATGCCCAGCTCTATTTCGTCAGCCCGTACGGCATTCAGGCCGTCACCCGCGAGGTCGACGCCCCCCTGCCCCCGCAACAGGCACTCGACCTGCTCCTCAAAGGTCCCGACGCCGCCGAACGCGCGCGCGGCCTGAGCACCGAGGTACCCCCACTCGACGGGGGGCTGGTCGCGCAGGGCGCCGACGGCGCTGTGGACCTGCGCCTCCCAGTGACCGTGGCGAACCTGACCCGCGGTGGCGGTCTCGGGCTCAGCCAGGTCATCTGCACCGCGGCCGACGCCCAGGCGTCCGACAGCGAACAATCCCCCGAGGTGGACGTACGGGTCTACGAGGAGGGCTACGAGACACCCTGGACCGTCCGCTGCAACGCGGCGGGCAACGTCGCCCCCGTGCCCGCCCCGTAGCCCTTCTCCCCACCGCCACGACACCGGAGAGGCTCCGTGCATGCTGAGGCGGTGTCCGACCCTAGGCCTGGTGCAAGAGGAGGCCGGCATTTTCGGAAGCGTCACCGTGACGCTTCGACCAGCTTGTTCGACTCGCCGTCAACTACGAGCGGACTGGGGCCCGTTGGGGCAGACCGCTCAGCCGCCGGGGAGGCCACGGTCGCGGTGCGGCGGAACACTCGCTCGGGTTGACGCCCCGGACCCGTTTGAACGCCGCGCTGAACCCGAACGGGTCGGAGTAACCCACCGAGCGGGCGATGTCCGCGACGGTTGCGGACTCCTGCTCGACCAGTGGATCTGCCGCGAGCGTCATGCGCCAGCGGGTGAGGTAGGTCAGCGGCGGTTCGCCGACCAGGTCAGCGAGCCGCTTGGCCAGCGTCGAACGCGACACGCCGGTGCGCTCGGCCGGCGCGGCGACCGTCCACGGTGCCGCCGGTTCGGCGTGCAGCAGGCGCAGCGCGTCGCCGACCACCGGGTCCCGCTGGGCGGCCCACCAGGCCGGGGCTCGCCGCCAGGGCGGTCGATCCACTCGCGCAGCATGCACACCAGCATCCAGTCCAGCAGCCGGTCGAGCACGGCCTGCTGGCCCGGCGCGTCGACGGTGACCTCGGCGGCGAGGTGGTCCAGTACGGCGTCAGCCGTCCCCCGGCGCGAAAGGGGTTGTTCTATACGAGTACGCCGAACGTGTCGGCGAGCCGCTCTGCTTGAACGTGGAGAACGGTCGTTGTTCCTCACCGATCGGTGACGGAGCGGTCTTGTCGCAGAGATTGTGTCGGCTTGGAATGCGTTCGACACCCGGGAAATTGAAGAACTCCTCATTGTCGAGCGCCTGTTCCACCAGATGCGACGCATTGCTGTCGCAATAGACTCGCTCGCGCTCGATGAACCCGTCCCGGAAATGGACAACCGTCCAGGTGCGGCTGGGTATCGTTGATCCGTCGGCGAGTTCGACCTTCCATTCGAACATCTCGAGGGCCGTGTCTTCGATGAACCATTGCTGCTGCGTCGCGGAGTCGATCTCGGGGGCGAGACTGGAGACGCTGAACAAACGGGCCCACATCTCCTTGACAGCCATGCGGCCGCGCACGCATGGTCAATAGCTTTGCTCCGCTTCATTCGTTGGAAAGGGCCGTCCGATCAGGAGATCATCGGGGTAGCTCGCCGACCGGTCAGCAGGGTGAAGGTCGTCGACGGCGTATCGCTGGACCGAGGAATGCCATACGAGTTGCCCGCTCAGGTTGGCGGCGATGTTGGACGCGTAGTCGAGTGCGGCGGCGTGAACCAAGGGCGGCACCGCTTGCCTGGCGAGTTCCTCGCGGAGTTCCTTCTTCGCTGCCGCGACGGTGCGGAGGTGGGTTGCGACCAACGCCGCCACCCGGTCCACGGCTTCCTGGAGTGAACAGTTCTCTGTGTCCCGGAGGATTGTGACGGCGTTGTACTGGTAGCCGACGAGGGTCTCACGACGGACGGAGAAGACGTCGTTCACCATGGCTATGTGCAGTGCTCCGGCCCGGCGCAGTTTGTTCATCGCGCCGCAGGTGCGCACGGAGTCGGGCAGCAGCACGGGAAGGCGCAATTCGTCCAGGTCCCACAGCCAGGGCATCCCCACCGAGTACATCCTCCAGCCGAGGTAGGTATCGAGGTCGGGAACAGTCCCTTCGGCGCTTAGGCGGGCCTCGGTCGCGTAGGAGCGAAGGAACGCCCTGAAGTGTCGTAGGAAGGCGTCGCACCAGTCAGTGGGTCGTCCACGGGAGGTCGTCGACCACAGGTCACCCAGTGCCCTGGCGACCGGGGGCCTTGCGGGAACCGACGTGCCTCGCAGTACGTCGCAGAGCTCATCGACGGCTGTCACCCGGGCCGACAGCCTCTCGGTGAGATCGTCCTCGTCGAGTTGGTCGTCGATACGGAAGGTGAGGGCAAGCCACCCAAGACCGGTGATCAGCGTGTCAAGGTCGGCGCGAGGCCACACATACGCCCCTGACAGGTCGGCCCTGGTACGCCGCATCCTGATGCGTGCCTTGTCGGTCGGTGCCAGGCCATAGGCGTCGATCCACCTCCACATCGCCCGGGACGCCCGCTCCAAGTGCGGATTGCATTCCACGGGAAAAGGGACTTCGAAGAGGGGCATTCTGAAGTCGGTCACGAGGACTCCACTGGTTGAAGTGGGCGCTGGGGTTCAGCGCCCATGTGATGCCGCTCGTCTCCCCATCACCGGCCGATGCGGCGGTTGCGTCCATCGGAGCCCGCTTCGGCCACGGGACCGGCCCGGCGGTAGTACGCCATGGTGAGCATGTCTGGAGTAACCGTCATCACCGCCTGCGGTTGCGGGGTACGGGAAGTGAACTGGAAGGCGGACCAGGTTTGCAGGATTGTTGCCAGGATGATCGTCAGTTCCGCCCACGCGAAGGCCTCTCCAATGCACTGCCGGCGGCCGGCGCCGAAAGCCAGGAAGGAGTTACGGGCCTCTTTGGCGCGCTCAGGGGCCCATCGGTCCGGGTCGAAACACTCCGGGTCTTCGAAGACCTGAGGGTCGTGCTGGTAGAGGTAAGGGCTCCAGACGACATCGGAGCCCGCCGGAATACGGTGCCCCCCTAGGCCAACGGTCCGGGTGGCCGTGCGGGTGGTGAGCCATACAGGTCCGTACTTGCGGATGGCCTCCTGCAGAACCTGGCGGATGTACAGCAGGCGGTCCAGGTCCTCGTGGCGTACCGGCCTCTCCCCGCACACGGCGTCCAGTTCCGTTCGCAGGCGCGCCGTGATCTCGTCGTGCTGGGACAGCTCGTACAGGGCCCAGGCCAGCGTCGTTCCGGTGGTCTCGATCGCGCCGACGAGTAGAGTGATGACCTCGTCCTGGAGTTGCTGCTGACTGAGCAGGTCCTCGGTTGTGAGAAGGGTCTGGAGCAGTCCTTCGCCCCGCTGGGTGTGATAGGGGCAGTCCCTTGCTGCGGAGACGGCGGCGTCGGGGTCGGCGTGGTGTGATCCGCGGGCGTGGTCGGTGGCCTGGTCGATGATCGCGCGCAGTCGCCGCAGGTTGGCCTCATGGGCCCTGTTGGCGGGCAGAGGCAGACGGGTGACCCAGGACGGCAGGATCGTCTGGCGTATCGTCCCCCGCATGATCACTGGCATGAGCTGTGTGAACTCGGCCGCCAGGTGATCGGGGAGGTTCGTGCCGAACAGGGCGGTAAGAAAGGCGGCGAGGGTGACCTCGTTCATGTCGGCATAGACATCCCGCTCCTGGCCTTCCCCCCAGGAGCTGACCAGGGCACGGACCTGCTCGACCATGGGATCGGTGCGTGCGGCTATGTGGGCCCTGTTGAACATCGGTTGCAGCCGACGTCGGTTGTGGAGATGGGCATCGCCGTCCGCGATCGTGGCGATGCCGTTGCCGAAGAAGGCCCGAAGGGCATCGAAGACTCTGCCGCCTTTGAGGAAATGGGCCGCGTCGGTGACGAGCATGCGCCGTGCCAGCTCGGGATCGGTCAGGACGTATGCCGGGGTGGGGCCGATGCGTATCCGGACCACGGGGCCGTAGTCACGCAGGGACCTCATGAAGGGAAGGGAATCGCGGGCCAGCCTGTGGCTGTGTCCAATGATGGGTAGGGCGCCGGGCGCTGTAGGGATGGACGTGGGGGGCAAGTTCATGGGTATGTCGCTCCTTGCTGAGCCGTCGGCAGCAGCGTCATCCGCTGCCGGGCCAGGCTGCCGGTAGTGTGCAGCGGCCAAGGGGGCGTCACTGCTTCAGATACTCAAGACCAGGGGAACCACTGGCGTACGGTTGCAGCCGTTGAGACTTGAGCCGTGTAGCCACGAAGACTTTCCGACCGCAACCCGGGCCGATGCCTGAAGCAGACTGAGCAAGCCACTGATGCCAAACCGGGAAGAGACCATCAAGAAACCGTCAAGTCGCCCGCGTGCGGCTGTGGTTGCAGTGGACACACGGACTGGCGAATCACGGGGCAGTATTCAAGGCCTTGAGAACACCGCGCGTGCGGCCGGTGGCCCCGGCGACCAGGACAGGACTGGCGTTGGTGGGCATGATTCTGCTCCTCGCAATCCGGCTACGAGTCGTGGTTCAACCGACCTATTCCGCTCATCTCGGTGCGGAGGCCGCGCGCGGTCCAATGTGTGACGCGCAAACAGCACATGCCGGACCATGCTGCTTGGCCACGCGGGGTGGGCGTTCGGCGTGTGGGTGCCGCGAGCAGCGTCAGAGGATGCTGGGCAGACCTGTCAGATGCCGCAGTTCGGCGAGGACTTGGCGGTTGTCACGGAAGTGGACGGCTTGCCAGCCCTGCCGTCGGGCCGCGGCACAGTTGCCTGCGAGGTCGTCGACGAGCACGCAGTCCTCGGGGGTGACACCGGCCGCCTTGGCCGCCAGATCGAAGATCTCCGAGTCGGGTTTGCGGACGCCGACCTTGCATGAGTTGATGAGACAGTCGACCTCGCCGGCCGGGGCGACGATCGCCCGCCAGTACGGCTCCCACTCGACGACGTTGTTCGACAGGATGCCCACGCGGAACCCGTTGTCGCGGGCGTTCCGCAGGGCGCACACCATCACCGGGTTGGCCGTGACGCCGTCGAACCACTGCTCGCCGAAGCACTCCAGGCGGGCACGGCTCAGATCAAGCTCTGGGTGACGGCTCGTCAGGATACGGCGGAGGCGACGCCCCCACTCGTCCTCGGTGAGAGCGGCGATCTCGACGGGCGCCAGGGTCGGCATGCCCATCTCGTCCGCGACCTCCTTCATAGCGGCCTGAAGTTGCGCGGGCGGAATGCCGGTCTTGCGGTGGTAGGCGTCGTACAACTCGTCCAGAGGTGGCGAGAGTACGCCGCCGAAGTCGAACCAGACCATGGGCAGGGGCATACGGAGGGCCCTCCTGTCAGGGCGGTGTGAAATGAAGCAGTAAGGAGTTCGTGCGGCACGGCATGCCTGCCGTGTCAGGCGGAGGGTTCAGCAGGCATGGGGCGCCGAGGCCTGGGCTGAGGCAGGGATGAGGAACTTGCCGATGGGGCTGGTGCACCGCAGGGCGACCTCGGCTGTGGAGATCACGGTCTGCTCCTGGAGCATCTCCATACGGAAGACGGCCGCGCCTGGCGTTTCCCGGTCCTCGACCAAATCGGCCTGGCACACGGTGGGCAGTTCGAACTCACCGAACCGTGTGAAGGCGGCCGCGCAGTGCGTCAGCGTCAGCCGCCGGGGCGACAGACCCAGCAGTTCGTGGGCCGCGTGCAGGGCGGTCTGCCGGTATGCCTCGAAGAACAGCGCACCGGGGATATGGTCGAGTGGGTGGTCGAACAGAGCCGGATGCGCCTGGTCGACGATGACCTGAGCCACGACTCGGCGTCCGACGACCGCCGCCTCCGCCAGGACGACGTTGTCGGGCGAGCGCCGTCCGACCGCGGCAGGGCTGAGCCGGCGGCCACTGGGGTGCGGGCGCGGAGTCTCCAGGTCGAGGGCAGCGCGGCCGCGTTCACGCAGCATGTCCCACGCATCGCCGGGCATCCACTGGATGGTCATGGTCATGGATGCGGCGTCGTGGCCGTCGACAGCCAGCCGCATCTCCAGGGTGACGCCGACGAGCTCAGCGCCGCGGTGCTTCTCGCCCGTGATGGCGGCGGTCAGCAGTCCCCGCCCAGGCAGCCGCCCGATTTCCAGCGCTTTGGTGTCGAGGACAGTGAACTCGCCGGAGTTGAAGCTGAACTTGCGGTCCAGCGGGACGGCGCAATGTTCGTGGGCGACCAGGATGGAGGTCTGTCGGAACACTTCGAGTAACAGAAACGGGTCGTAGGCGGCGGGAGTCACCAGGTGGTCGCTGTAGTAGCTGTGGACGCGTGGCAGTTGCGCCGCGACGAGGAACTCGTTGTCAGAACGGCGCTGAGTATCGGTCAGGAACACCTCGCAGATGGCGGCGCGGTGGACGAGCTGCCGGGAGACGGTTACCGCGTAGGACATACCATGGTTTCCCGAAACGGACATGTCTTGGAACTCCCTCGAACCAGGAATGTTGAAAGAACAGTGGTTCATCTGCGGACCATCATTACGCGTGTCAGGGCGGCGTAACCAGGGGATGACAACCCCCGCCATTCGCGCCCATAAGGCCGTGGACCGCGCAGTCCCGGTGCGCGATCGAGATTCGGGAGGCTGGTGCACGGGGTTTCGGCCGCGCGGCGACCGGAACGGCGCGGGCTTTCCATGCGAGAAAACCTGCCTTGTCAAATACGGGCTTGTAACGTGTGTCGCCGCTGGCCTAGGTGGGCTCACGCCACGATGCCGCGACGCGTCGGAGTGGGCGTTCGCGACCAAGCGAGCACATCGATCACTCAGGCTGAGGAGTGGATTCGTGTCGAAGACTTATCGCATCGCGGTGATCCAGGGCGATGGGAATCGGCCGAGACGTCCTCGGAGGCGGGAAGGATTCCCGGTTTGAGGGATCCCTTGTTGGGCGAACACCTCTAGCTGAGGGGCAAGCAGCGCGCAAAACCCGTGCGGATGCAAGCGCCGATGCCGGGGGCGGCCGGCGGCCGCTCCGCGACGAGCCGGGTCCACCCGTGCACCGTGAGCAGGGAGGCGCTCGATGTCGAGGGCGGCGGGGACATGGGAGTTGAGCGTCCGTACGGACCGGGTCTTCGCGCGACGCGGCTGCCCGAAGTGGGGCGTACATCTCTTCGGCACGGCCATCGACGCCAGCCCGTTTCGCCGCTGCGAGTGATCACCATTTTCGCCGGACGCGGTGTGCGGACGTAGCGGTCGCGAATTCCTCTCATGGTGCGCAACCGATCTGCTGGTCTCGGGTCGAGCCAGGAGAGAATGCGAAGTTTCCATGTTGTTCGCGAGGAAGAGGCGATATATGTTCATTGCTACGAACCGACTGTTTGTGCCTGCAGACCGTGCCGGCGAATTCGAAGCGCATTTCCGGCACAACATGCGCACCTATCTGCCTGGCGTGAATGGACTGCGGCGTAGCACGCTCCTACGTTCCGTCAGTGCCGATGATCCCTGTGTTTCGATCAACGTGTTTGGCAGCGATGCCGATTTTCGGGCCTGGATCGCCTCGGACTCGTTCAAGGAGGCTCATGCGCGCAACCAGGGTATCGCCCGGCATGTCACGAGCAATGCGGTGGAGACCTTTCACTCCTCCGAGGATCTGGTACTGATTACGGAAGGCTGAGCTTTCCTGGGGCTCTTGCGTGCACACGCGCTTATGCGCCAGTACTTTGCGCCCTCGCCGCCGTCGGCGCACCAATCGCCGAAGTAGTGGTACGTGCCAACGGCACCGACGAATCACAGAACGTCCACTCAGGACTCCTGCTGGTCGAAGATCTGTGTGCCGAGCACGGCGAGTAGTTCCAGTTTGGCGACCGAGTCGGTTCCGGCAGCGGCGGTGAACCAGAGCAGTCGTTGCCGTCCGTCCTCGCTGAACAGGTTGAGGCAATTGACCTCAAGCAATCCGAGCTCTGGATGTATCAGGCGTTTTCTGTCGTGGCGTCGGAACGAAACATCGTGCTGGGCCCAGTGTTTGGAGAACTCGGGACTACGGGCGCTCAGTGCCGTGATCATTGCACGGACATCGGGGTCAGCGTCGCGCCGGGCCGAGGCCGCACGAAGGTCGGCCACGAAGGAGCGGGTGTGCTCGGCATGATCCTCGGGTGGGTATAGCGCTCGTGCTTTCGGGTCGGTGAACCACCGGTACAGGAAGCTCGCGGTCCATCCGGTCGTGGACGGCGGTGGACCGAGCAGTGCACGGGCCGCCGGGTTCTGTACGAGCATGACGCGCAGGTCGGTGACCACCTGGGCCGGTGTGTCCCCCAGGCGATGCATCAAGTCCAGCATCCCCGGGTGGACGTGGTCGGCCGGACTGCCGGACGGGGGCAGCCGACGGCCCGCCAGGGCAAAGAGGTAGTCGCGCTCGTCCCGGCTGAGTCGGAGTGCCCGGGCGAGCGCGGCGAGCGTCTGCTCCGAGGGTTGGACGCCCGCCCCGCGCTCCAGCTCGATGTAGTAGTCGACCGAGACACCGGCCAGCTGAGCGACCTCTTCACGGCGAAGACCCAGTACACGACGGCGCGGCCCGGTCGGTAGGCCGACATCCGCGGGTCGGATGCGATCACGGCGTGACCTCAAAAGGTCGCCCAATTCCGAAAGATTCACACCACCACCCTGACCTGAACGCACTCGGCTTTCCAGGGGTTGCCGACCCCTGAGTAAGCGACCCCTGGTAGCCGGGGGGCTGTGGACCCATCGTGGACGGCAGACCGTTCAAAGGAGCAACCCGTGTGTGGGAGTACCCCTCGAGTCGCCATCGTGACCGGCGGCTCTCGTGGCATCGGCCGTGAGGGGGCCACCCGTCTGGCCGCAGATGGCCTGGCCGTCGTCGTCGGCTACGTCGGAGACAAGGAGAAGGCCGAAGAGACCGTCGCCATCGCGATCCGGGCGGGCACCCGGGCCATCGCCGTGCAGGCCGACGAGGACGCGGTGGCCGCGATGTTCGACACGGCCGAGCAGGAATTCGGTGGCGTCGACGTGGTCGCGCACGTGGCCGGCAAGATGGTGCTGAAGCCGGTCGTCGACTTCGATCTGGCCGTCCTGGACGACATGCACCGCACCAACATCCGCGGCACCTTCGTCGTAGCCCAGCAGGCAGCACGCCGACTGCGCGCCGGCGGCGCGCTGATCACTTTCTCCTCGTCCATGGTCGTGCAGGCGACGCCCACTTATGGCCCCTATGGCGCCACCAAGAGAGCGGTCGACGCACTGACCATGATCCTGGCCCGCGAACTGCGGGGCCGGGACGTCACGGCCAACGCTGTGGCCCCCGGCCCGACCGTGACCGACCCGTTTCTGGAGGGCCGGGATCAGGCGACGATTGACCGGCTGGCTTCCCTTGCGCCATTGGAGCGCCTGGGTACGACGGCCGACATGGCCTCGGTGGTCTCGTTCCTGGCGGGCGAAGAGGGTCGCTGGATCAACGGCCAGGTCGTCCGGGTCAATGGCGGAGCCATCTGAGGCTCATCGTGATCACTGGGGCATCCAGCGGCTCGCTGTCGTGCGCGGCACGTCAGTTTCTTCGCAGCTCCATCCGTCGGATGCCGTGGCCCACTTCGCGTGATTGTTTGCTGCTTGCTCCTCAACTTCGTTCGTCATGTTCGGTGATGCTTACGGCGCCGTCGCCAAGTCCGGCAGAGGCTGTGCGGAAGGGTGGATGGGGCCGGTGCCCTGCGACAGGGACAGACCCGTGCCGCGGTTGGCGTGGGCGATGATCTCCGCGGTGATGGAGATGGCGGTCTCCTCGGGCGTACGGGCGCCGATGTCCAGGCCGATCGGTGAGTGCAGACGGGCCAGTTGCTCCTCGGGCACGCCGGCTTCCCGGAGCAGGTCGACGCGGTGCTCGTGGGTGCGTCGCGAGCCCATCGCGCCGACGTAGCCCACGGGGAGGGTCAGCGCCAGACGCAGCAGGGGGATGTCGAACTTGGCGTCGTGGGTCAGGAC
>NZ_JBFAHW010000175.1:0-15197 GCF_040654355.1 Streptomyces sp. NPDC050704
GATCAGCGTGTGTACCCGGGAGGCGGTCCACACCTGGTCCTCACTCCAGCCGTGCGCGGCCGGCCCCTCCTCCAGCCACATCGCGAGCTTGGCCTGCAGGTGGGGGCCGAGGCGGCAGTCGTAGCCGGAGGGGCCCTTCGAACGCAGCGCCCCGCATCCGCCCGCCTTCCAAGCGCGGCGCCACTGGTAGACCGATTTCTCACTCACCGGTAACTCCCGGGCGACGCACGGGACTTTCACGTCCTCCTCGAAGAGGTCAACAGTCCGCATCCGTACCTCTTCCCGGCGCCTGCGCTGCTCGGCGGTCAGCCCGCCCCCGTCCGGATACCGCATGCATCCGGCGTACCAGCCCGGACGGACCACGTCACCGGTCCCGACACACATCCAGACCCCAAGACGCCGAAGTCAGTACAGCTTCAAGGTCGCTCTCCGAACTGCCACGGCTCGGAGCTGACACCGCAACATCCCAGGACCTGCGCAGGTTCGAGCCCCCGGCGGGGCCACATGCAGAAGGTCGCAGGGCTGACCAGCGGTTTCTTGTTGGGCGGCTGGTGGTGGAGGGTCGGTTCCGTCCTGCGGCGTGGGATGGGTCGGCGTGATGGGCGACTCGGACGCGGGGCCCATCCCGAGGGAAGGGCCGCGCCGGACGGCGAGGGGCGAGTCGCCTGATCTCGATGCCTGGTTGCGGTGTGGCTGTGCGTTGGTGGTGGCGGGGGTGGCGGCGTATGCCTCGTACGTCCATCAGCGGGAGTTCGCCCTGCAGGGTGGCGCGGATGAGGTGAGCGCGTCGTTGTGGCCGCTGTCGGTGGACGGTTTGCTGCTGCTGGCGACGGTTGGCCTGCTGAAGCCGTCCGGGGGTGGTAGGCGTCGGGCACGATCTGTCGTGTGGCTGGCTTTTGTGCCGGGGATCGTGGTGTCGCTGGCGGCGAATATCGCGGCCGCGCCGTCGCTGGCTTGGAAGCCGGTGCTGGTCGCCGGCTGTCGCGTTGCTGTTGTCGGTGGAATTGCTGGCGCACCGTCCTGCCGGACGGTTGCCCGACACAGCCGACCAGGAGGATGGGGGAGACGCCGGCGTGAAGAGTAGTGACGACACGCGAGGCGTCGTCGATCCTCTCCTGAAACGCGCTCGGGAGGTGGACGCCAGGCATCGGCAGCTGCATCAACGCCCCATCTCGGCGGAGTCTCTGCGCAGGGAAATGCGTATCGGTGCGAGTCGGTCCAGGGAACTGGTTGCTCTCGTACGGGAAAGCGAGAACGGCAATGGCCTCGGTACTGGGCACTAACGGGCACGAATGTGTCGTGGCCCTGGCGGCCCGTCACCTGCAACACAGCCATTTGGCTGACGTTCTCGGGAGCGGACGGCCTGTGCTTTTGCCCGAGGGGGCTGACATGCCCTAAAGCGTGTTGCAGAAGGCTGTGATTAGGGCATTTCCCGTGTATGCGTGGGGTGTTGAGGGGGTGATCTGTTGTGTGTGGAGACGTTCACGGGACTGCGGATGAAGCAGTTCGATCGGTTGCTGAAGGTGGTGCGGGAGCGGGGTGGCGACGGTCCGCGAATCGGGCGACCGTGGTGTCTGCCACTTGCCGACCGGGTGCTGGGCGGTAGCGGTCTACTACCGGACGAACCTCACCATGCGGCAGCTCGCGTCGCTGTTCGGGGTCTCGCTTGCCACGGTGTGCAGGGTCATCCAGCGGCTTGGGCCCCTCCTCGCGCTCGAGCCGGCCTCACGTCCCGTCGATGCCGCGGACCGGCTGTGGATCGTGGACGGCACCTTGATTCCTGTCCGCGACCGTAAGGTCGGCGCCTCCAGTCGCAACTACCGGTTCCCCGCAAACGTGCAGGTCATCATCGATGCCGACACCTGCCTGGTCTTGGCCACCGCTCGCCCGGCCCCGGGCAGCAAAGCCGACGCCCACGTGTGGTGCAACTCCGGCTTACCGGACCAGTGCCAGGGCGTCACCGTGCAGGGACTCGGCCGTTCAGCGGCTCCGGTCGACGCGGTCGACGAAGTCGCCGACCGCGGTGGCGAGGGCGGCGGGCGCCTCCTGCGCGACGAAATGCCCGACGTCCGGGATCGTGACCGCGGTGACGTCGCCGGCGACCTGGCGCATCGTCCGCTCGGTAAAGGGGGCGTTGACGCCGTCGACGGCGAGCACGGGAACAGTCAGCGGCCGCGACTCGGCCAGTGCCCGCATCCGGTCGCCGCCGGTCAGGGAGGAACGGTAGAGCCCCTCGGTGCCGCGCCAGCCGCCCGGCCGCGCGTAGGTGCGGGCGAACTCGTCGAGGTCGGCCTCGGTGACCCCGCCCGGCACCATCGTCATCACCGAGACGGCCCAGTCGAGCATCACTCGCTCGCGGTCGGCCAGGAACAGCTCCGGAATTCCCGGGGCGGCCAGGAATCCCACGTGCCAGGAGCCGCCGTTCCTCACGTCGGCCAGCATCTCCCAGCCGTACCCCGGAAGGGTGGTCTCGACGCCGGTGAAGCTGAGGACGTCGCCGGGGTGCGTGGCCGCGAACGCGAAGACCGGCCCGCCGCTGATGTCCTGGCAGGTCACGTGCACGGGCCCGACGCCGAGGTGGGCGACCAGCCGGTGCAGGTCCTCCGCCATGGTGGCCAAGTCGTGGTCGCCGTCGGCGATGCCGGAGTCGCCGAAGCCGCGCAGGTCGACGGCGAACACCCGGTGGGTGGCGGCGAGCAGCGGGATGACGTCGCGGAAGGCCCACCAGGACTCCGGCCACCCGTGCACCAGCAGGATCGGGGAGCCGGTGTCGCCCGCCGAGACGTAGTGCAACGTGGTGCCGTTGACCTCGGCGGTGTGGTGCGTGACGCCCGCCACGGCGGGCGAAGCGGTCACGAAAGAGCTGGTCATGCGATGACTCCCAAGGTAGACAACCAGGTTGACTCCAGTGTTGGTCAACCTGGTTGTCCAGGTCAAGGGAAGATCTAGACTGTGGTCATGTCCTCACGATCCGGCGCCGATCTTGCCCTGCTGCTCCTGGGCAGCTATCGCAATCTGGTGGACGAAGTGGTCCGGGAGCTGGCGACCCGGGGATACCCCGACGCCCGGCCGTCGCACGAGTACGCGATCCGGGCCATCCGAGCCGGCGCCGACAGCGCCTCGGACTTGGCCCGCAGACTCGCCATCACCAAGCAGGCCGCGGCGAAGACGATCGCCGCGCTCGTCGAACGCGGGTACGTCACCACCGAGACCGACCCCGCCGACATCCGCCGCAAGAACATCCGGATCACCGATCACGGGATCGGGCTGATCACCGAGAGCACGGCGATCTTCGACGAGGTGCGGGCCCGCTGGGAAGTGCGTCTGGGTGCCGCCGAACTCGCCGAGCTGGAAACGCAGCTCGCCCAATTCGTCGGCGACTCGCCCATCAACCTCGACGCTCCGGGCTGGGCGGCGGGACAGGAACTGCGCTAGCGGTCAGCCGAGGGTCGTGGTCGGCCGGTCGGCGCCGCTTTCGGGGCCGCCGGAGACATCGCCCAGGGCCGCACCGCCTTCGAACAGGTCATCAACGACCCGGACAGCCTGGCTGACCTCCCCGCCATCCAACTGGCCGCCGCAGAGGGCAGAGACCTCGCACGAACGCATCGCCGCCCGACTGCCCCGCATCGCCGCCGTGTACCCAGCTTGACCCATCGGGTAACGATCACCGCCGCACCGGGCAACGATCACCATCTACAAAGAAGCGGGGCAGGTCAGGACCTCTGGAAACACCCCTACGTGTCTCTCGTCGGTGACGCCTGCGATGTTCACCGTGGCCCCTCGCAGGCTGGGATACAGCCGGTACGCCATCGATTGCGGCAGTACTTCCCGAAGGGTGCCGACCTCTCCACCCAGACCATCAGCAACCTCAGAGACGTCACCCGTCAGCTCAACTACAGGCCCCGAATAGTCCTCGGTGACCGCACCCCGGCCGAAGCCATGCGAAGCTGAGGCATAGCGCTACAACCTGGTTGATTCACAACCATCACTCGAAACCGCCAGTACTGGCTGCGGGTGTTCACCGAGTTGAAGAACCGCGGTCTCGAGGACGGGCTGATGCTGGTCTGCGACGGACTGAAGGGCCTGCCCGACGCGGTGGAGACGGTCTGGCCTCGAACGATTGTCCAGACGTGCATCGTCCACCTCCTGCTCAACTCGTTCCGCTATGCGGCCCGCCAGGACTTGGACAAACTCGCCAAGGGCCTCAGGCCCGTCTACACCGCCCCCACGGCAGAGGCGGCCAAGGAACGTTTCTTGGAGTTCACCGAGACCTGGGGAAGGAAGTACCCGGCGATCGTGAGGCTGTGGTCGGACGGCTGGGCCGAGTTCGTGCCCTTCCTCGCTTACGACGTGGAGATCCGCAAGGTCATCTGCTCGACGAACGCGATCTGGGTGTTGTACTCCTATCACTGCTTGGGGAGTTGCTCCCCCAAGCAGTGTATGAAGCGGTCCGTCCTGACTCTGAACGCGATTGACGGCGATTCAGTTGTCCTGGATTCGAAGTGTCGGGCGGGCCGTTGGCGCGGCCCCCGGGCGCCTGGCTTGAAGAGAGCCTGTCCGACTCAACCCAGATCTGCCGACGTCGCGGGGGCCGCGCTGCCACCGTATCGGCAGCAGGGGAGGAACAGGAGTTGGAACCACGCCACGGCGTCGCAGGAATCGACCCGCACAAGCGCACCGCAGCTTGACAAGAGAGCTTCGAGTCGGTCAACGCCCGCATCCGCAAGGCCGTGCGGGCCCGCGGGCACTTCCCGACCGAAGCCGCAGCCCTCAAATGCGTCTACCTCACGCTGGTGAGCCTGGACCCAACCAGCAAGGGCCGACGCAGGTGGACCATGCGACGGAAAGCGCCGTTCAACGCCTTCCGGATCGCCTTCGATGGCCGCCTGACCCCGAGCAACCGCTGACCACCTCAACAACCAAGATCAGCCGTTAAGTTGGCCCTGTCTCACATTCGGTGGTGACGGAGCGTGCTGCTATCCGAGGAGGATGCGGTGGCGGAGGAGGGTGAAGCCTGCTCGTCCGTGCATCTGGCGGGCGATCCGCTTACGGCTAGCGGGTAGGGCGTAATGGCGGAGGGCAGATATGCGTTTTGGTGGCTGGCCGTGACGACACGGGTGTCGCGCTGGGGGATGCTCGCAGAGATGCAGACGGCCGAGCGGACCGGAACTCCCCTTCCGGGATAGCGGTTCCTGGTCGGAGGACAGCGGGAAACGAGGCAGACGTGGGTCGGCTGTCGGCGGTCGACCCGCGCCTGCCCCGTATGCCCCACGACCGTGACGCGACTGCTCTGCGGGTTCTCCCGGACCCCGAGATCCCGCACTTCGCTCGCGCCGCACGTCTGCTGACGATCCCAGGTCGGCCGTTGCCGCCTGTGGTGTCGGACAGGGTGTCCATCTGTGCACCCGTTCACCGAGCCGCCTGGGTGTACGCACGCCATGAGTCCGAGGCCCCTCATTGGACCCCCTTCGCGTACGCACGGATCCTGCTCGAGCACGAGGGGGTCTCCGTCGTCGGCGCCACCACGACGGGTGCTGAGGCGTTCATGCTGGCCGAGGAACTGGAGCCGGACGTGGTCCTCCTGATCTCGACGCACTCGCTGGAGGACTTCGCGGAACTGGTCGCGGACAGTCCCGCGCGCGGTTTCCTGCACAAGCCGGTGCTGTCAGTGCAGGCGATTCGCGAGGTTCTCGACGAGACTGAGTGACATGCCCTCGGCATCGGGCCTCGTCATCAGGGGCCGCCGCCGGGGGTGGGGCACGCTGCCGGCGGCGGCCGGTGTCGCGAAGGCCGCACTCCCCTCTGCGCACCTTCGTTCCACTGACCTCACGGTGCCCCGGCAATGCGCGGGAGGGCATCCCGGGTGCAAGCACGTCGCAAGCGCACGCGCCGGAGCCGTACCGTCGGCGAATTCGGCTCCGGTCGAGCTGCCGATGTGCCCCTGCCCGCTCGGTGTGGCGGTCACACCTCCTTGGGCCGGGCGGGATTCGGTTCTGCGGCAGCTGTGGAAGGGCCGTGCGGGATCAGCACGGGCGCGCCCCTGCCTCTTGCGTAACAAGCATGCTCAGTAGGCGAGTCGAAGCCTCAAGGGATGCCCGGCAAAGATGTCGCCCGGGTGCGCGGCGGCGGTAGCCTGGTGGGTGCGTGGGGTCCAGTTCCTGCGCAGGCACGTCCACGATCGGGCGATCCACGTCGCTGGCGGTGCCAAGCACGCCTCCCTCGTCGCCACGGGAGCTCGTATGGCCAAATTGCTCATGATCGTGACAAGTGCGCGATTGATCAGGTTGGCGGACGGCAAGGACCATCCCACCGGCTATTTCGTGGAAGAGGTCCTGGAGCCGTACGAGACCTTCGCGGCCGCGGGTGGCGACCTGGTGATCGCCACACTCGACGGGAGGTCGCCGCAGCCGGACCCGTGGGGCCTTGAACCGTACTTCCACTATCCGCAGGTGGACGAAGACTTCATGTTCTCGGTGCTGCGCAGATTCGCCTATCACCCCGACCGGGTCCGGGTGACGTTCACGCACTTCAGCGAGCTGAACCTGGTGGCGCTGCGCGGGGTGTACCTGGCCCTGCTCGAAACCGGTATGGAGCCGGCGCAGGCACGAGGGGCGGTCGAGTCGGCGGGGCAGCGGGCCTGGCGGCGTACCGCTGACCTCATCGAGTTGCTCGTGGCGGACGCCGAGATGACGAGCCGACTGCCGGTGGCGCGGATCAGGGAGATCGGGGACCGGGTGCAGCAGGCCAGCCGGACGAACGCCCGGCGCGTGGTCGAGGCCCTCGCGGCGATTCCCGGGCTCCAGCGCCCGTGCCGACTGGGCGAGTTGACCGATGAGGAGATCCTGTCCTGCGACGGTGTGTTCTTCCCCGGCGGGCACGGGCCGATGGTCGACATGGCGGACAACGCCGAGGTCGGCCGTGTGCTGCGTCTGATGCACGATGCCGGCAAGATCATCGCCGCGTTGTGCCATGGGCCGGCGGCGCTGCTGTCCGCGCCCGAGGTGGACGGGGCGTGGCTGTTCGACGGCTACAAGATGACCGCGTTCACCGACGAGGAGGAACACCAGACCAAACCCGGCCGGGTCGGTCTGCCGTGGTCCCTGGAGGCGGCCCTGAAGAGTCGCGGCGCGATATTCGACGACGGCGATGCGCCCTGGGCGTCCCATGTGGTCATCGACCGGAATCTCATCACGGGCCAGAACGTGGGATCGTCCGAGGCGGCCGCATGCGCCCTGCTCAGTGTATTGGAGGGGGGAACCGCATGAACGCGCGCAAGGTGGCGCAGGAGTTCTTCGATCACCTGCAGGCCGGTGACGTGGACAAGGTCCTCTCCATGATGACGCCGGACGCCGCCGCCTCTCTGGTGCCCTTGCGGGTGAACGGCTCGATGGCCGTCGAGGGCGCGGATTTTCTGCGGGAGCTGGCCAGTTGCTTTCCCGACCTGGTGGTCTACGTGCGGCGGCTGTTCGTGACGGCCGACAGCACCGCCGTGGCGGAGATCAGTATCGAGGGCACCCAGTGCGCCACCTTCCTCGGCACGGCCAATCTGGACAAGCACGTCGACCTCGACCAGGCGTGGCTCCTTGCGGTCGGGCCGGACGGCCGGATCGGCTCCGTCACGGCGTACTGGGACCAGAACCAGCTCTATCGCCGGCTCGGCGTCAAACGGCTCGACAAGATCGCGATCACGGCCAGGTGAGGGCGATGGACACCGAGGCACGGCCGGCCGGCTCCGGCGCGGCATCCCACGAGGCGACCGCCCTGGCAGCGGTGAGCGCGTTCTTCGACGCCTTCCGGGCGCGTGACGTGGAGCGCATGGTCGAACTGTGCGCGGACGGCGCCGACTTCCGCTATGTGCCCTTCGAGGTGTGGACCCGCCAGCGGGTGCTGCACGGTGAGGGCAAGGTCTGCACCGTCGGCAAGCCGATCTGGACCGCCATGATCGACGCCTTCCCCGACCTGACCAACACGGTGACTGGCGTGCGCGCCGACGGCGAGGGCAACGTGGCGGCGCAGGCCGACTTCAGCGGGACGCAGCACCAGCACTTCGGCGTCATCGCCTGCGCCGGCCACCGCTACCTGCTGCCGCACCTGTTCCTGTTCCACGTCACCGACGATGGCCTGATCGACGACGTCGTCGCCTACTGGGACAACGCCCGGTTCAAGCAGCAACTCGGCTGGCTCGAGGTCGACTAGGGCGACGCGGGAGGGACGCCATGGCACGTATGGCCCGAGAACAGTGGTACGACATCGCCCGCGACCTCGACTGGGACCTGTCCTACGTCGATGACGAGGCGGTGTTCCCGGAGTGGATGTGCGGCCAGGGGAAGATCCCCCCTGAGGCATGGGCGGCTTGGGACGAGCCCTACAAGGTGAGCTATCACGAGTACGTGGCGACGCAGCGGGCCAAGGAGACCGGCGCGTACGCGGTGAAGTCGGTGCTGCGCAAGTCCCGGGTTTTCGACCAGCTGGACGAGGGCTGGAAGTCGGTGGCCAAACAGCACTTCGGCGCGGTCGCGCTCATCGAGGACCTGGCCGTCTATGCGGAGCTGCGCATGGCCCGCTTCGGCCTGGCGCCCGCCTGGCGCAACATGGCGGTCTACGGCGCCCTCGACGAGACCCGGCACGCCCAGATCAGCCTGTACTTCCCGCACGAACTGCTCGGCAAGGACCCGCAGTACGACTGGGCGCACAAGGCGTACCGGACCGACAACTGGGCCGTCATCGCGGCCCGGGCCACCTTCGACGGCATGATGATGAACCCGAGCGTGGTGGACGTCGCGGTGCAGCTGCCGTTCACCTTCGAAACCGGGTTCACCAACGTTCAGTTCATCGCGCTTGCCGCGGACGCCCTGGAGTCCGGCGACATCAACTTCGCCAACATGATCTCGTCGATCCAGACCGATGAGGCACGCCATGCCCAGCAGGGCGGCCCGACCCTGGAGATCCTCTTCGAGCACGATCCGCGCCGCGCCCAGTGGATCATCGACAAGACTTTCTGGGCGTCCGCGCGCCTCTTCGCCTTCCTGACCGGCCCCGCCATGGACTACTACACGCCGCTGGCCACGCGGAAGCAGTCCTACAAGGAGTTCATGCTGGAGTGGGTGGCCGGGCAGTTCCTCGACCAGCTCCACGACTACGGGCTGCACAGACCCTGGTACTGGGACGAGTTCCTGGCGGGTCTCGACACCTGGCACCACGCGATGCACCTGGGCCTGTGGTATTGGCGCCCGACCCTGTGGTGGAAGCCGCAGGGCGGGGTGTCGCCGGAGGAGCGCGACTGGCTCCGCTCCAAGTACCCAGGGTGGCAGGAGCAGTTCAGCCCGATCTGGGATGTGATCACGCACAATGTCGTCGACGGCCGGATGGACCTCACCCTGCCGCAGACGCTGCCGTGGCTGTGCAACCTGTGCCACCTGCCCATCGGCACCGCAGCCTCCCCGCACAACGCCACGTCCCCGGTACGGAGTTACCCACTCCGGCACAACGGCTACACCCACCACTTCTGTTCGCGCACCTGCCGCCAGATCTGGTGGGAGGACCGGGACACCCTGCACTGCCCGACGGTGATCGAGCGGCTGCTCGGCGGCCAGATCCAGCCGCCGACGGTCGAGGGCATCCTGGCGTGGATGGGCCTCACCCCCGAAGTGATGGGGGACGACGCCTACGACTACCGGTGGGCCGGCACCGCGCACCGCACGCCGGCGCAGGGCCCGCCGCCGCAGGAGGAGACTGCCGAACTCCCCGACGGAGCCCGGCCCGTGCCCGTCAACGCGCTCTTCCACGGCGACTTCGTCACGCAGCTCGTCCAGGTCCTCGACACCGACACCATCGACCAGGCCGCCCGCAAGGTCGCCGCACAGGTGGTGGGCCGACGGGTACCCGTGCGGGACGCCCAGCTCGTGCTCCGCGTCGACGGCAGAACGGTCCCCGGGCACGTCACCGTGGCCGCTTCCGGCATCCGCGCGCTCGACGCCGTACACGTCGGCTGGGCCGGCTGACAGGGGAGGGTAGCGATGGGCAGGCCCGTGGGACCGGTGCTGCGCATGTCCGACGACGTGGACTCCATCGTCGCCGCCATCCTGGACGACAACCCCGGCCAGGACATCACCGTCGACGATCAGGGCGCCTACACCCGGGTCAGCGCCGACGGCACACTGCGCGTCACCCGCAGCTCGATCGAACGGCATCTCGGCCGCGCCTTCGAGATGCACCAACTCGAAGCGGTGATGGCCGCGTTCGCCGGAAGGATCGACATGACCTCGCACGAAGTGCGGTGGCGGCTCGGACAAGGGGAGGAGTCGCCATGACGAGCGACGCACGCCCCCCACGCCCGCAGCGGCGGCTCAAGACCTGGAGCGCACTCGGCCAACTCGGGCGCATTCCCAGCGAGTACGAGGTGGTCACGCACCACCTCAACTACACCACGCGCCCCGGCCGCGCCGCGGCCCTGGAGTCGAACCCCACCACCCCGGCCAACATGTGGTTCCTGACCTACCGGGACAAGTCACCACTGCAGGCGCACGACTGGACCGGCTTCCGTGATCCGGACGAGATCACCTACCGCACCTACGTGACGATGCAGGACGAGCAGGAGACCGTCGTCGAGGGAGTCCTGGACGAATACGATGCCGTCCGGCACGACACCCGCCTGCACGACCGGTGGGTGGACTGCCTGGCGACGCTGTTCACGCCCACCCGGTTCCCGGTGCACGCCCTGCAGATGTGCACCGCCTACCTCGGACTGATGGCTCCCGCGTCCTACATCTCCAACTGCTCTGTGTTCGCGACCGGAGACCTCCTGCGCCGGGTCTCGCTCGTGGCCTACCGGACACGGCAGCTCGCCGACGCGAGCGACTCCTCCATCGGCCGCGCCGAACGGAACACCTGGCAGCACAACGAGGCCTGGCAACCGACCAGAGAAGCACTGGAGAAGCTCCTGACCGCCTACGACTGGGGCGAGTGCTTCACCGCCATGAACCTGGTCCTGCGCCCCACCCTGGACCAGATCCTGGTGCGCCAACTCGCGCACGTGGCCCACGACAACGACGACGAGCTGACCTGGCTGCTGCTCGGCAACCTCGCCGCCGACTCCGACCGCTGCACCCGCTGGAGCACCGCGCTCGCCGAGTACGCGATCGGACAGCACCAGGGCAACCGGGACGTGCTGCAGCGCTGGGTCGCCCGGTGGACACCTCGCGCCGAAGCGGCGGCTGCCGGGCTGAGCCGGCTGTTCGAGGACCTGCCCCCCAGAGGCCGCGCGGCCGAGACCGTGGAGCGGGCCGCCCACTTGGCCCGGCACCACGTGCTCCGTGAGGCCGGCCTCACGGGGTAGGACCACACCATGGCGACATGGCAGGTGGCGATGGCTGCGGAAGACCTCTGGGCAGGCGAGATGACAGGGGTCGAGCTGGGCGGGATGCGCGTCGTGCTGCTTAACGTCGCAGGAGAGATCCGGGCCTTCGAGGACCGCTGCCCCCATCTGGGCTCCCGGCTCACGGAGGGAGACCTCCAGGATGCCACCCTCGTCTGCGCGAGCCATCTGTGGGAGTTCGACGCGCTGTCCGGCAACGGCATCAACCCGGGAAACTGCCGACTGACGGCGATCGGCACCCGCGTACGGGAGGGCCGGATCGAGCTACTGATGCCCGTCCCGGGCAACATCGGCTAGGGAGGACCCGTGGAACGCCGAGAGGACGCCGATGCCCAGGTCGAGCGGGCCATGCGCGAACTCGCTGACAGACAGGGCTCATTGCCCCGCCTGGCCATGCTCATCGCGCGGGGCGATCCGCCCGGGGCGGTGTTCGTGGCCGTGACCCAGGAGGCCCTGCGGCACGTCGGTGACAGCACGGTCGGCATGCTGAGGTACGAGGACGACGGCACGACGACGCTCCTCGCCCAGGCGGGCCCGGAAACGGGCGGCCCGTACCTGCGGGTCGGTGAATCCTTGCCGCCCGGCCCGCCGAACGGCCTGACCGCCACCGTCCGACGCACAGGCGGGCCTGCCCGTATCGACGACTACCACGAGGCTCCGGGCGCGGAACCCTATCTGGACGCAGGGCTGCGGTCCGCCGTCGCGATGCCGATCCATGTCCACGGCCGGCTGTGGGGAATGATCGCTGTCGGATCCGTGCAGGGACCACTGCCGCCCGACACGGAAGAACGGTTGACCGAGTTCACCGACCTGGTCGCGATAGCCGTCGCCAACGCACAGGGCCGGGCCGAGCTCCTGGCCTCCCGCGCACGCCTTGTCGCCGCGTCGGACGAGATCCGCCGACGGATCGAGCGCGACCTGCACGACGGCGCGCAGCAACGCCTCGTCGCCCTCATCTACAAGTTGCGCGCGGTCGCCGAGGCAGCCGCCGGCCAGGGCGGGATACACACCGAGATCGAGGACGCGGCGGCAGAACTCATGGGCGTCCTCGACGACCTGCGGGAACTCTCCCGCGGGATCCACCCCGCGATCCTCTCCCAAGGGGGACTGCGCCCGGCGCTGCGCGCCCTCGCACGTCGCTCGCCCATACCGGCGGACATGGACGTGCGGGTGCACGGCCGACTGCCCGAGCCCGTCGAAGTGGGCGCCTACTGCGTCGTCTCGGAGATGCTCGCCAATGCCGCAAAGCACTCCCGCGCCACAGTCGTCGAAGTCACCGTCGAAACCTCCGACGGCATCCTCCGGGTGCGGGTGCAAGACGACGGCGTCGGCGGCGCCGACCCGCAGCGCGGCACGGGACTGATCGGGCTCAAAGACCGCATCGAAGCACTCGGCGGGGAGCTCACCGTGCACAGCCCGGTGAGCCAGGGAACAACTGTGAACTGTCAGCTTCCGCTGGTGGCGCGCAGCAGGTAGGTCAGGCACGTCGGTCGCCCCACCCCCAGCATCACCGCCGCGCTCAGGGGCACAACATCGACGATGCACCGCTTCCTACGGCACCCCTCTGCTCTGCGCCAGGTACCGCCTTCGCCGTCTGCTCCTGAACTATTCCTCAGAGTTGGAGGAAGCCTGCGATGCAGGCAAGCCCTTGCGCGCAAATGTGACACGACTTCAAAAGGTTCAGTCACCAGAACTATCCGCCCTGAGGGTTTGCTGCACCTTTGCGGGACACAGCCGATAGCGATGCCAACTATCCCTCCTTTATGCCAACTAAAAATCCTCGTCACAGTGGTCCCGATCGCAGACGCCACCGCCGCTGGTTCGATCCGCGTCCCGCCGCCTACAACGGCCTCTTCGGGCTGAAGCCCACCCGCGGCCGGGTCTCCGCAGGCCCTGACTTCGACGAGGTCCGGCGGCGCTGCTGCGCGTGGCGCAGGGGCTGCTGGCGAATGTGCGCGACCACGCACGGGCCGGGAAAGTGCTGGTCACACTGGCCCGGCGGGCGGACGGGACGATCGCGCTGGAGGTGCGGGACGACGGCGTGGGCTTCGCCCCCGGAGCCTCGGGTGAACCGTCGGACCCCGGGCGCGGGTTCGGGCTTGCGGCCGGGCGGGACCGGGCTGGGCGCGTACGGCGGCACGCTCGCCGTACGCAGCGTCCCGGGCCGCGGCACCAGGGTGCCGGCGACCGTGCCCGTCGGCTCATCGGTCTCCTCCGTTCCGGTGGGCGCGGCCCCGTGACCGGCGCTGCCCTGCGGATCCTGATCGTGGACGACCATGCCGTCGTACGCGCCGGGCTACGGGCCCTCGTCGAAGGTGAGCCCGGTCTCGAAGTCATCGGTGAGAGCGGTGACGGCGAGGAGGCCGTACGCCTCGCGGGCCGTCTCCGTCCGGACGTCGTGCTGATGGACCTGCGGCTGGCGGACGGCATCGACGGTATCGAGTCCACCCGGCGGATCGCAGCCACCGCCCCGGATGTACGGGTCGTCATGCTCACGAGCTACGAGGGCCGGCGCGACGTCCTGCGGGCGATGGGGGCGGGCGCCCGCGGCTACGTCCTCAATGGCCGGCCCGCCCGAGGAACTCTTCCGTGCGGTGCGCGCCGCGGCCACCGGGGGCATGGGGCTGGCGCCGGAGGCCGCGGGACGCCTCGTCGGCCAGGTGGTGGACCCGAGGCCGGGGCTGAGTGACCGGGAGACCCAGGTCGTACGCCTGCTGGCGCAGGGGCTCAGCAACCGGGCGATCGCGGGCGCGCTGTTCCTCACCGAGGCCACGGTGAAGACCCACCTCGTGCGGATCTACCGCAAGCTCGATGCGGAGAACAGGGCGGGCGCGGTCTCCGAGGCCGTCCGGCGGGGACTCCTCGAACTGGGCTGACGGCTGCGGTCGGTGAGCTGTTTCACCGCGGTCGGCTTCGCGTGGACCACGACGTTGCCCTGGTAGCCGGTGTGCTTGAGGTAACTGCCGACGCGGGTGATCACCCGCAGTTCGGGGCGATCGGAGCGGCCGTAGACAGGAGTGAAGGAGCGGGGGAGGTGCCGGAAGGGCAGGTCGCGGGAAACGGTTCACTGGCTCAAGCGTCCGGCTCGCGCTGTCAGCGGCAGGGGTGCGGGAGTGGCCGCGGAGCGGCACCGCCCCGCCGGAACGGTCACTCCGGCGGGGCGGTGTCTGTCACGGCTGCGGAGTCAGGGTCAAGATCGTGCGTCCCGCAGGTGCTGGACGACCAGCGGATGCGGGACGACCACCAGGTGCGGGACGACCCGCAGGTGCGGGACGACCCGCAGGTGCGGGACGACCCGCTCGAAGCGAGCAGGTCCCCGGTACGGAGGCGACGTACCCACCCGCCCCGCACGCAGCGCCTCCACAACCGCCGCGTCCGCTTCCTTCCAGCGCCGTTCCCACACCCGCGCGCCACCACGGCAGGCCCGCGCACTGCCCGTGTGACCTGCCACGACGGCAGTCGCTGCCCGGCCGCCGCCCGTGACGGCGTCGTCGGGCAGAACCTCGGCACTGGATGCCGTACTCACGGCGAGCGGAGCGTCGTGAAGGTGGACCCGACTGGTTCAAGCAGGGCGGATCGTGATGGTCGGCGGCGGATTCGTCGGCGCCGTGGCGGCCGCCACGGCCCGCTTCCGTCCGGGATGGAAGCGGGCGGTCTACCGTCCCCAGAAGGCGTCCTCGGCCGCCTCGTCGCCGGAGAACAGCCACATCTCGACGATCTTGCCGTCCTTGAGGCGCAGGACATCCACGCCCTCCATGCCCATGGAGGCGTCCCCGCGCCGGCCGGCGAAGTGGATCGAGGCGGCCACCATGTCGCCGTTGCC